>NC_013525.1:600000-812500 GCF_000025005.1 Thermobaculum terrenum ATCC BAA-798 | reverse complement strand
AAGCTGCGACAGCCTATTTGGCTGGGTAGGGGAGCGTTGCGTAGGGCTGTGAAGGCGGAGCCGAGAGGTCCGCTGGAGCCATCGCAAGTGAGAATGCCGGTATGAGTAGCGCATTGCCTGCGAGAACCAGGCACACCGAAAGCCCAAGGTTTCCTAAGCAAGGTCAATCCGCTTAGGGTTAGTCGGGCCTAAGGTTGCAAGCCGGAGTGCTTGTGGCCGATGGACAACGGGTTGATATTCCCGTACCAGCGTCTGGTCGCTATGAGCGATGGGGGGACGCGGCAGGGTAGGCCGGAGCGGGGCAGTACCGTCCAAGCCTTCCAGGGAGTGCCGGTAGGCAAATCCGCCGGCACATATCCGTGGGGGTGATGGGGAGAGCCCGGGGCAACCCGGAGCTCAACTCGGCCGAACGCCCATACCGCCAAGAAAAGCCTCTAAGCCAGACCAGATGCTGCCCGTACCGCAAACCGACACTGGTGGGCAGGTAGAGGATACCAAGGTGAACGGGATACCCCTCGTTAAGGAACTCGGCAAAATGGCCCCGTAACTTCGGGAGAAGGGGCGCCTCCTTGGGTGATGAGCTCGAGGAGGCCGCAGAGAAACGGCCCAGGCGACTGTTTAACAAAAACACAGGTCCCTGCTAACTCGTGAGAGGATGTATAGGGGCTGATGCCTGCCCAGTGCCGGAAGGTCAAGGGGAGGGGTGCACGTAGCCCCAAACCGAAGCCCCGGTAAACGGCGGCCGTAACTATAACGGTCCTAAGGTAGCGAAATTCCTTGTCGGGTAAGTTCCGACCCGCACGAAAGGCATAACGATCTGGGCACTGTCTCAACGAGGGACCCGGCGAAATTGAAGTACCCGTGAAGATACGGGTTACCCGCGACAGGACAAAAAGACCCCGTGGAGCTTTACTACAGCTTGACACTGGCTCGGGGCTACGTATGCGTAGGATAGGTGGGAGCCTGTGAAGCCCCTCTTGCGGGAGGGGTGGAGGCGCCGGTGAAATACCACTCTTACGTGGCCTTGAGCCTAACCGGGCAACCGGGACAGTGTCTGGCGGGTAGTTTGACTGGGGCGGTCGCCTCCTAAAAGGTAACGGAGGCGCCCAAAGGTTCCCTCAGGCCGAATGGAAACCGGCCGGTGAGCGCAAAGGCATAAGGGAGCTTGACTGCAAGGCCGACAAGCCGAGCAGGGACGAAAGTCGGGCTTAGTGATCCCACGGTACCGCGTGGAAGGGCCGTGGCCTAACGGATAGAAGCTACCCCGGGGATAACAGGCTGATCCTGCCCAAGAGTTCACATCGACGGCAGGGTTTGGCACCTCGATGTCGGCTCGTCTCATCCTGGGGCCGGAGTAGGTCCCAAGGGTTGGGCTGTTCGCCCATTAAAGAGGCACGCGAGCTGGGTTCAGAACGTCGTGAGACAGTTCGGTCTCTATCCGTCGCGGGCGCAGGAGGTTGTGAGGGGATCCGTCCCTAGTACGAGAGGACCGGGATGGACGGACCTACGGTGTACCGGTTGTCAAGAGTTGGCACCGCCGGGTAGCCGAGTCCGGTCGGGATAACCGCTGAAAGCATCTAAGCGGGAAGCCCACCCCAGGATTAGACCTCCCCACTAGACCCCAGGAAGATGACCTGGTAGATAGGCCGCAGGTGCAAGCACCGTAAGGTGTGCAGCCAAGCGGTACTAACGGTCGACCGTCTTGCCCGCCTCCATCCTCCCCTTACGACAAGATCCAAATTACCCCATCCGCTACCCATAACACGGGAGCGTGGCTCAAGCGGAGGGGAACCACCCGGCCCCATCCCGAACCCGGTAGTGAAACCCTCCAGCACCAATGATACTGGCTCTCCCAGCCGGAAAAGTAGGCCGCCGCGCTCCCTACCCCTTACCACACCACACCTCTGCTATACTGCAGATATGCAGCAATCACAATGCTACACTCTCCCTCCTAAGGAAAAAGTCAAAATAATTGATGATATCCTAACTCGTACCTATGGCAACCCAGAGTGGGTATCACGTTTAGACCCCGTTAGCGAGCTTATACTAACTATTCTTTCCCAGCACACATCAGATAAAAACTCCGGAGCAGCATTTGATAGGCTCTACGATCACTTTAACGGTGACTGGAAAAGGGTCATGGAGGCACCTACTGAAGAGGTAGCCCAACTGATAAAGTCTGCGGGCTTAAGCAACATTAAGGCACCTCGCATACAATCAGTTCTAAAAGAGATTTGGTCCCGGCTAGGGTCTTTTGATTTACAGTTCCTGAAAGATATGCCTATTAATGCCGCCAAGGAGTGGCTCACAAGCATCAATGGTGTAGGACCCAAAACAGCCGCATGCGTGCTTATGTTCTCTCTAGGGTTACCAGTTATGCCTGTGGACACCCACGTTCATAGAGTATCGCTCAGGCTAGGTCTCATACCTCCAAAGACTAACGCAGATAGAGCTCATGATATCCTCGCCCAAATAGTTTCCCCCGAGCGCGCCTATCCTTTCCATATCAACTTAATCAGGCACGGGAGAAGAGTATGCAAAGCTCCTGTACCAAAGTGCACTATATGCCCATTAACCTGTTTATGCGTATACTTTCACCAAAACAGCCTTAGCATCAGAGAGGGGAAATAATGACTAGACTGAAGATTCTAGGAAGCGAGCCAGCATGGCCCTCTGCTAACCGAGCTTGCAGCGGGTATATCCTCGACATCGAGCAACAAACTATACTCATAGATGTTGGAACAGGCGTATTCGAGAGACTAAGGGCAACAGCAGATCCTGAGTCAATAACAGCTATAGTCATATCTCACTTACACTTCGACCATTGGGCTGATCTGATACCATATCGCTACTATCTGTCCTTAGAAGCAAAGCCTTCTAATCCTCCTAAGCTTTATCTTCCTCCAAACGGTGTTGAGATTCTAAGAAGAGTTGTCGAGCCTATAGATCCCAATCCAGATTTCTTTACAGGCACATTTGAGACTTTCGAATACGATCCACAGTCAGGATTACACATTGGAAAAGCACATTTCCAATTCAGGAAGATGTTACACCCCATAGACACATACGGTATGAGAATATCAACAAACGATAGGACCTTTGTATATTCTGCAGATACAGGATGGGAAGACTCGATCTACGAGTTTACAGAGCAAGCAGACCTGCTATTGTGTGAGGCCGCTTATGTCGACCAACCGGGGAATCCAAATGTACATATAACTGCCGAGCAGGCTGGTAAGATTGCTCAGGCTGGTAACGTCAAAAAGCTTGTACTGACACATCTACCTGAACGAAAAGCAGAGGTAGCTATAGGCTTAGCTAAAAGAGAATTCAATGGTGAGGTTGATTACGCCTACAGTTCTAGGGAATTTGAGGTTTGATCGCAGCCAAAGCTGCGATCAAACCTGAATATAGACGATTTACTTGAGGCTCTCACCAGGACGAATATCCAACACCTGTACACCCCCTATATCTCCTACCATATTTCGGAATTCTTCAGGGGTACCAGTGAGCACAGGGAATGTGCCATAATGCATCGGTATCACCTGGGTTGTCCCCAATAACTTAGTGGCCATAGCTGCTTCACGTGGCCCCATAGTAAAGTGGTCTCCTATAGGAAGCATGCATAGATCAGGCTTATACAACTCTCCTACAAGCTGCATATCTGAGAAGACTGCAGTATCACCAGCATGGTATATCTTGAATCCATTCTCCAACTCTATGACGTAACCTGCAGCTTCCCCCCCGGGAATAAGCTCTCCATCGTCGACAACACTGGAGGAGTGTACAGCGTGCACCATCGTGACTTTGATATCACCAATTCGCTGTGTCCCTCCTTTGTTCATAGGTGAAGTGTTCTGGATACCTTTGCTCCCTAGCCAAGTACATATCTCAAATATTCCGATGCAAGTAGCACCTGTTTGTTGAAGGATCTGTATAGCATCTCCCATATGGTCTGAATGACCGTGGGAGATGAGAACTAGATCCACATTACCTAACTGCTTCAGATTATCAGGACACTTAGGATTATTCATCACCCAGGGCTCCAGCAATATGCGCTTGCCTCCTGGCGTATCCACTATAAAAGTGGAATGTCCCAGGTAAGTAATAGTGGTATCATGACCTATCTGCATCCCTCCAAACCTCCAGATAATCTCCTAGATTAGTCATTGACAGCAATTTGTGTGCAAGAGATTATTCTCTATAAGCATCGAGGTCAAATTTTTCTTGAATAAGCCAGCCGTCTGGTATAGAGCCATACCTATTTTCATCAGACAAGTACAATAAGTTGCCGTCGGGGTCCATAACTGCCAGAATACCCTCATCTATTTGCCAAAAGACAACGCCTCTATACTCAAGCTCGCTAACCATAGCAGGGAGATCATTGACTACAAAACTTACGTAGAATGAGTTGTGTTTTGGTCCTTTGGGTAATTCTTGGCCTTCACCACCTGATAGTATCAGGATGCTAAGCCCTCTTGCGTCTTTTAGCAGAGCACGCTCTTTCGATTCGTCTATATCTACAGGGGATAGACCAATTACATCCACATAGAAGTCAACTAACTCATACCAGTCTTCAGCAAGCACGCATATCAAGCCCAAGCTTACTTGTTGTTTGCTCATAATCGATTTAACCTACCAACTAATACAACTAATAAATACACTGCAACGCTCCACCATCTACCTGTAATGTTGTCCCTGTGACATAAGAAGCTCTATCACTGACAAAGAAGGCTACAACATCTGCAAATTCATCTGGAGTACCGTACCGTCCAAGGGGAATGAAGCTCTCTTGTTCAGCTCGCACATCATCGACAGAGCGCCCCTCCCTGCTGGCGCGTATCTCGTCCAAAGATCTAACTCTATCTGTAAGAATTCTTCCGGGACATATGTTATTTATAGTGATATTGTAACGCCCAACATCCAGGGACAGCGTCTTGGCCATACCTACCACAGAAGCTCGTATAGAGTTGGACAGTATGAGCCCTCTGATTGGGGACTTAACCGATGTGCTGACGATATTAGCAATGCGTCCATATCGTTGACTCTTCATAATCGGTAATACCTGACGGATAAGCCGAACTGAGCTCATCATATTGAGATCAAAAGCCCTGTACCAATCATCATCATTGAAGTCTTCGAAATCGCCTGCAGGTGGCCCGCCGGCATTGGTAACTAATATATCAACACGTCCCCACTTTCCTACAGTGGTATCTACTAACTTCTTTATGTCATCTGGGTTCGTCACATCAGCCACCACAGGTAAGACACTATCTTCACCCCTTGAGATTTCATTTGAGGCCTTATCAACCCTCGCATGGTCTCTTGAACATATAGCTACTTTTGCCCCCTCCTCGACTAACCTGGCAGCAACAGCCTTTCCCAAACCGCTACTAGCGGCAGCAACTATAGCTACTTTCCCTGAAAGTCCCAGGTCCATAATCAATTCCTCCTCTAAATCGCTATTTTCGGCATAGAAGATGCTGTTAGGGTTATTAACTCTCTCAATATTGAAACCTTAGGAAACTACAATACGTAATCATTAATGACACAAAACTTGTACTTTGGGTGTTTATATCTATGAAAGCTATATCTCACGGTAAGGGAGGTGGTTCGGAGGGACTGTGCAAATTATCTTGTGAGTTTTGTTGAGGGGATTAGGAGTGCCTTGATAGGTCTAGACTGGAGTAAGAACCATGAACATGCACGTCACCGACGAACCCTTTGCTGAAGACTATGTGCAGGAGAATGACAGCTATATCTCTGCTGAAGAGAGTTCTGGATCCGAAGATTCAGTTTCTGTATATCTGAGGGATATAGGCGCTATTCCCTTGCTCACTCCTATGGAGGAGATAGCGCTAGCAAAAGCCATAGAAAAAGGCCGTCAAGCAACTAGAAAGCTACACCAGGATCTTAGCCCTGAGGAGAGAGAAGCCGCACTGAGAGATAAAGAACGAGGCGAGATGGCTCGTCGGAGAATGATCGAGTGCAACCTCAGGCTTGTAGTCTCTATAGCTCGAAGATACGCTGGAAGAGGCCTACCACTCTCCGACCTCATAGAAGAAGGCAACCTGGGACTGATGCGAGCTGCGGACAAGTTTGACTATCGTAGAGGGTATAGGTTTAGTACCTACGCAACGTGGTGGATCCGTCAAGCCGTGACTAGAGCTCTCGCGAGCCAGTCAAGAGTAGTAAGATTACCAGTCCACGTAACGGAGCTGATGCACAACATCACCAAGGTATCCCACAGACTTTCTCAAGAACTAGGTAGAGAACCTACCAGTGAAGAGATAGCAGCGGAGCTCAATATCACCCCTGAGAGGGTTAGAGAGGTAGTCAAGGCATCGCAATATCCAATGTCGCTCGAACAACCATATGGAGAGGATGGCGACGGCACAGTCGAAGAGATCATAGAGGATCCTAATATAGAGTCTCCTGCTGACCAGGTCTCAAGGGATATTCTAAGGGAGCAGATATTAGCATTATTAGACGATCTCACGGATAGGGAGAGGCAAGTACTGGATCTTCGCTATGGACTAACAGGTAACCATAGCTACACACTAGAAGAGGTGGGAAAGGTCCTTGGAGTTACTAGGGAGAGGATAAGACAGATAGAGAAAGAAGCTCTCTCTAAACTTAGACCTCATGCTGAATCTCTAAGATCTTTTATGGGATAATTCTCCAATCAACATAATAGCCAGTAGACCGGTACAACTGGTTAGGGATTTTTTGTCTTCTAATTCCAACTATAGGCTATAATAGATTTGTAGCCCGCAACATGATTGCGGGCAGAGTTGCTTATGGGACAGTATACAGATACACAACTACAAACTGAAGATCTATTCTTTGAAGAGGCCTTATCATACATAGATTCCCTGTACCGCACTGCCCTCAGATTAACCAATAACCCAGCGGATGCAGAGGATCTAGTACAAGAGACTTATCTTAAGGCTCATCGTTTCCGCGATAGTTTCAAGCCAGGAACAAACCTGCGTGCTTGGTTGTTCAGAATATTGACAAACACATTTATAAACGATTACCGGAAGAAGTCTCGCCAGCCTCAAACCACCGAGATGGGTGAGCTAGGCGAGATGGAAGATTACTATCTGTTCAGAAGGGTCAAAGAGGCTGGTGAGTCTCTTGGAGAGGACCCAGAGCAAACTGTCTTGAATATGTTTGTTGATGAAGAGGTAAGAGAAGCTTTAGACTCTCTACCAGAACAGTACAGGTTACCTGTGCTTCTGGCAGATGTGGAGGGCTTCTCTTACAAAGAAATAGCAGACGTTCTAGGGATTCCAGTAGGTACAGTGATGTCCAGATTACATAGGGGTAGAAAACAGCTACAGCAGAAGCTCTGGGAGTATGCTCGCCAAAGAGGGTATAAAGTAGAGCCTCCGGAGGCACAAAATGAGTGATTGCCACGAGGTACATCAAAGGCTGTACCTTTACCTAGATAGGGAATTGCTTCCGGAGGAGGTCATAGAGATAAGGCAGCATATTCTCAACTGTAAAGAATGCTTCGAGTTGGTGAGCTTCGAGTCCGGAGTGATCAAGCTTATTAAAAGGGATTGTGGGTGTGATAAGGCCCCAGACCATCTAAAGGCGCGTATAAAATCGATCCTAAAGAAGAAAACATATTAGTAGAGGTCGAGCTAATACTATATGGCAAGTGAGACTTACGACTTCGGAGTTATTGATAGACTAGGCGCGGACGCCGTTGGACTCCCGGGTCAGAGGACATTTCGCCTAAGATTTCTTAACGAACGCGGCGAGGGGGCTGACCTGTGGATAGAGAAAGAGCAGATGCAGGCACTAGGGCAGGCTATAGAGCAATTGCTTGCGCAGCTTAGTGATGACCCTTTTATAGACCTGGTAAGCAATGAACCAGAAAAGGAAGAACCCAACATTCAGCTACCTTTCCCACAACCGCCGACGGTGGAATTCAAGGTGGGGAGACTAGCTCTTGGCTACGACGAAGGGAAAGGGCGCTTTGCTTTGCTAATACATGATATTGAAGAAGAACAAGAAGGTGCACCTGATTTCAGGTGCTTGGTTACAAGGGAGCAACTCAAAGAGCTGAGTAAGCAAATTGACACCGTAGTGAAAGCGGGCAGACCCCGCTGCCCCCTATGCGAAACTCCGCTTACACCTGGTGTAGCTCACTTCTGTCCACCCTCTAATGGGCATGCTCGGGTGCAACTGGAGGACGAAGGATAAATAAATTGAGCCTGGTAGCTAATTTACAGCTACCAGGCTCGTACTTGGTCACTTGCGTGCCACCCTCTGTGACTAAATAGATGCCACCATCCTCTCCCGATTTATACAGAAGCCATCTCCTGAACTTATAACCCTGATATTGCGCATCTACGGGTAGCCTAGACTCGGAATCCCTTACGAATGATTGATTTCCTATTTTTAGGATCTCAGGAGGGTCAGGATTCATCCTAGGCAGAATGCCTCTCAATCTACTACAGTAACCACTACTCACCCGATAATTGCTAGGACCCTCCCATTTGTTCACCAGCGCTGCATGCAAAGGATAGTTGATCCACCCATAAATGCAGGTACTAGCAGCTATGATCACAGAGACCAGCAACAGCATATTGGCTCTAGAGTTATACCTCAATCTCATCTAATGCTAGCTGTATCTCCTCTCTTACATAACTATCTTCCTCTATTTGGAGGCGGGATTCCAAGGCATATTTAGCCTCAGACCCGCCGAGTCTACCCAGAGCCCAGGCAGCATGCCCTCTAACTAGGGGCTCGTGATCAGACAAAGCCTCCACCAAAACTGGCACAGCCCTTCTGTCGCCGGAGTTACCAAGAGCCACAGCCACGTTTCTTAATAAGCCCCTACGTTTGGTTCTTTTCACAGGGCTTCTTCTGAATTTGTTTCTGAATTCATCTTCAGTCATTCTCATTAGGCTTACGAGATCAGGTCGATGTCCCCACCCAGGTAGATCCGAAAACTCAGGATGATTAGGCTTCTTGCCCTTTATATTTACAGGGCAAACTTCCTGGCATATATCACATCCAAATATCCAGTCCCCGATAAGTGGCCGTAAGTCCCTTGGTATAGGACCCTTTAACTCTATCGTTAGATAAGAGATGCATCTTCTACTATCGAGAACACCAGGAGCTACCAGAGCACCTGTAGGGCAAGCTGATATACACCTTGTACAACTCCCACAAGACTTCCTTATATGCGAAGAAAGGGGGAGGTCTATATCAACTAAGGCAGTTCCTAAAAGTACCCAAGATCCATAGCCTGGAATCAGAATATTGGTGTTCTTTCCGTACCAACCTACCCCTGCCCTGGCTGCCACCGCTCTATCTATTACAGGGCCACTATCCACACTTATTCTGGAAGCGAAATCCTTGCCAGTTATAACCTTCAGCTTATCAAGGAAAAGCTCTATCTTCTCCTTTAGAAAATAGTGGTAGTCCTCCCCTAATGCATATCTAGCAACCCTACCCCTGATAACCCCATCATTTTCATTGGGAACGTTGGAATCTCTTAGGTACGAATACGCGAAAACTAGTATGCTCCTAGCTCCTGGTAGCATATCCTGAGGAGAGCACCCCAAATTTATGCGTTCTGGTGTTATCCACCTCATCTCACCAAAATAGCCTTTAGCATATCTTTCCAGGTATATCTGCCTTACATCATCAAAGGAATCAGCAGAAGTCACTCCTACCACATCGAGAGAACATTCCGTAGCCAGCTTCTTGATATCTTCTATGGTTAGAACAAGAGAAGTCTGCATAACACTTTACTATAACAAAAATGTGCTGCTAACCCTTGTCATTTATATCTCCAGAAGGCATAAAACATATGGCGATGAAGGTGATGCAGGCAGTGACTAACTGCCAGAAGAATACCGACTGGGAAGCATGAGAGATAGCTAACCTTACAGACTCCATGCCTTGGACAACAGCGCCGGATGAACCAGGCTGTAACAACTGGTTTATCATCTGAGGGGCTCTTGGGCTGTTAAGATCGGATATAAGTACGTTATTCGCTATTGCACCCAATAAAGCCACCCATATCGACGCGCCCATGCTCCTAAGAAACAAGTTAGAGGATGTAGCAACTCCCCTACGACTCCAATCTACCGCGTTTTGAATACCTACTATAAAAGCCGTAGTAGAGAAACCCATACCCGCCCCTATAACAAACGAAGCAACGGCAATCAGCAGGGGGCTGCTCAGATGTGAGAAGTAGAATAATAGCCCAGAACCCAGGACTAGGAAAACTCCTCCAACAACGGCTGTTATCCGGTATCCTACCCTCAAGATTAACCTTCCAGAAAGCGATGAGGCTATAGGCCACCCGATAGACATCGTTGCCAGCACAGCCCCAGCCACCGTAGCGGACGTACCCAGTGATCCCTGAGCAAACAACGGAACGTAGGTTGTAGCACCTATCATAACCCCACCAGCTAGCAAACTGGCTATACCAGAGACAGCTATCATCCTATCGGCAAATATCGATAGTGGCAGTATAGGTTCCGAAACCCTGACCTCAACCAATAGAAATGCAATAATAGATAGCACTGCAAACAAAAACACCGATATGCTTTGCGCGCTGACCCACTCCCAGTCCCTGCCTCCTGACGTGAGCGCCAGCAATAATGCTGCTGAACCTGCCATCAAAGCAATCGCGCCTACGTAGTCCACAGAATGTTGGTGCACTTGAGTCTTCTCATGAAAGAAAAATATGAGAACCAGGAGAGATAACAAACCAGCCGGTAGGTTTATTAGAAATACCCAGCGCCAGCTAGTGTTGTCAACTATTAACCCGCCCAAAGCAGGACCAACTATGGCAGATATCCCCCACACGCTACCCGTCAAACCTTGTACACGGGCTCTCTCCTCAATACTAAAGATATCTCCAAAGATAGTCATAGTAATAGGGAGTATCGCACCAGCGCCAATACCTTGAATACCTCTGAATATGACCAGCTGGAGCATGCTCTGAGCCAGGCCACATAGACCGGAACCCAACAAGAACACGAGAATACCAAACAGGAGAACCCTCTTACGACCATAAAGATCGGCAAGTTTCCCATATATCGGAACAGTGACTGTGGACGTCAGAAGGTATATCGAGAACACCCAACTGTAAAGACTAAAACCGCCTAAAATGCCAGTTATAGTCGGCATAGCAGTACTTACTACGCTGCTATCCATAGCCGAGAGGAAAGTGGCCAACATAAGGCCCACAACTATCAGCTTGCGCGAATTTCTTGCAAGACCTTCAGATACCACAAGTAACTCCGTTCACCTTCTAGAATTTGTATGATACAAGGAAAGAATCTACAAAGAACGGGTTTGACGGAAGAATAATCTATCTAGCTAGGAGTTAGCCTAATTATGAATAGACCCCTCTATGTTTTCTATGGGGATGAAATCCTAACCTATTACTTTGGGCCATCCCATCCATTTAACCAGAAAAGAGTAAAACTGTCTGTTGATCTTATGAAAGACCTGGGATTATTTTCCCATAAGAACCAACTACTACCTATACGCCAAGCATCCATAGAAGAGGCACTTGCCTTTCATCAAGAAAAGTACATAAATTTCCTGCAGGAAGTAGAAAAGACAGGAGACATCTATCTAGATCAAGGAGATACCCCAAGTTTCCGAGGATGTCTGCAAGCCTCATTGTGGATAGTCGGCGCCACGCTACAAGCTCTGGATGCAGTACTAACAGAATCCGTCTATGCGTTCAATCCGGGCGGAGGTTTACATCACGCACATAGATATAGAGCTTCTGGGTTCTGTATACTCAACGATGCAGCCATTGCATTAGAGATAGCTAGACGCAAATATGGCATTAATAAGGCAGCATATATAGATATAGATGTCCATCACGGAGACGGAGTATTTTACGGATTCTATGCTGAAGATTGGCTTCTAGACTTAGATTTACACCAAGATGGTAGAACGTTATTCCCAGGAACTGGATTTGTGCAGGAAATAGGTGAGGGGGGTGCATTAGGACTAAAGCGGAACATACCGCTTGCCCCCGGTGCAAGCGATGACTCAGCTATGTATGCTTGGAGAGAAGTCATAGAACCTTCGATAAGGGAGTTCAAACCTGAAATGATAGTCATGCAATGTGGGGCTGATGCTCACTACGGAGACCCGCTAGCCATGCTGAGTTGGAGCAACAACACCTACACCAACTTCGCAAGATCTATAGCTGAGCTATCAGAAGAAATATGTAACGGCAGGTTGTTACTTCTAGGGGGAGGGGGGTACAAACCCTCTAATGCGTGTCTGGCATGGGCAGCAATAGCTTTGACCGTTTCTGGTCAGGAGGCTCCAGACAGCTTACCTGATAGTTGGACAGAAAAGTTTAAGGAAGCCTATGGATATTCCCCCCCGGAGAGTATATTAGAGCCCGAAACACAAGACCCAAGAACTCTACAGTCAACCCAAAAGACTGTTCAAAACCTGAAGGCATTGATCCAAAGCAGAATAACCCCAAGCTAAATTAGGTTAAGAAATATGGAAGGCAACAAAGAGCAGGTAAACGAGCTGGTCATAAGACTATCCGGAGAATTAGCAGCACAAGGTGCTGCAGCGGTGATCCTTCTAGGAAGTAATGCCAGGGGAGATGCAGATAGCAGATCAGATATCGACATCTATGCGCTGGGAGAAGGGCCAGGATACACCCTTAGAATCATAGACAACAGATTAGTTTCCATCTCCTGGCACAAGATGGAAGATGAATACCTGGCATTCCATGCTCCTGAACGAGCAGTCTATACCGTACCCGCATGGAGGGATGCAGTCATATTATACGACCCCAGCGGGATTGCTGACCAAATCAAGAGGCATGCACTAGAATGGACTTGGGAAGAGATAGATCCAAAGAGGATAGACAGATACGTAGCGGACGAGATCACTGGACTCGCTGAAGAAGTAGTTAAGCTTGTTGTTAGCATGGATAAACATAATTGGACTAATGCAGCAGCTCAGAGATCAGTGCTAGCACTGAGAATCCCTGTCATACTGGCAGTACAAAAAAAGATTCTATATCGAAGCGAGAATGAGGTCTGGGATAAGATCTCTAACATTATGGGACATAAATTCTCCCAAGCTATGAAGCAGGCTCTACTCTGTGATGGTGTAGTCCTCACAGAAAGTTGTCAGGCAGCATTGGACATGTACTATATTGCTGCACAAGAGGTCTACAAGATGCTGAGCCCAAGACAGAAAGAGGTAGTTGACTACGCCTGTACGATTGCTAAGTGTAGTAAGACCAATTAACGGAGGTGAAAGCAAATGTACGAAGAGTTGAAGGACAAGATAGATAACCTCAGGGAAAGGATATCCACCTTCAAGGAGCATCTTTGACCTGGAGAATAAGCGTTTAGAGATAGAAAAATTGGAGCAACGAGCCGCCAGCAGCGAGCTATGGGCAGATCCTGCCGAAGCTCAGAAAGTGATGAAAAACCTGAATGATCTTAAAGATCAGCTTGAAGTATGGAGCAAGATAGAGCGTCGGCTGGAGGATGCAGAAGTATTACTGGATTTAGCATACGAAGAAGATTCAGCTTCGGATTTTCATGAAGCTGCTTCACAGATTCGTGCCCTGGAAAACCAGCTAAACCACCTTGAATTAGAACTACTTCTTTCCGGAAGTTATGACCAGGAGGATGCAATCATAGCTATTCATGCTCGAGAAGGTGGTATAGATGCTCAGGATTGGGCCTCCATGCTGGTCAGAATGTATCTCCGATGGGCACAAAGAAGAGGTTGGCAAGCCGAGCTGGTCAGCAGCATAGAAGGCGAGGAGGCAGGCTATAAGTCTGCCACTATAGAGATCAAAGGCAAATATGCCTATGGTTATGCCAAAGCCGAAGCTGGACAGCATCGTCTGGTAAGACTATCACCTTTTGATCAAGCCCATAGAAGGCATACAAGCTTTGCCCTTGTAGAGGTTCTTCCCGACGTTGAGGAAACTCCCGAAGTCCAGATAAGAGAGGAAGACCTGAAAATCGATACTTATAGGGCCTCGAGCGCAGGAGGACAGCACGTAAACAAGACGTCATCTGCGGTGAGGATCACACACATCCCGACAGGTATAGTAGTAACCTGCCAGAATGAGCGCTCTCAGTTCCAGAACAAGGAGACAGCACTAAAGATCCTTAGAGCTCGGCTACTCGAGTTAGAGCTGAGAAGGCAAGCCGAGGAACAAGCTAGGCTTAAGGGAGAACACATCGCAACAGGATGGGGATCTCAAATAAGGTCTTATGTCCTCCATCCGTACACAATGGTCAAAGATCACCGTACTGGCTATGAGGTCTCAGATGTAGAGTCCGTGCTGGATGGAGAAATTGATCCATTTATCGAAGCCTACCTGAGCCAAACACTAGCTGCAGGAGACTCGGCAAGAGTATAGTAAATGCTGGGAGGAACATCATGGCCACGCTCGAGTTCTGGGCCGACTACATATGTCCCTGGGCGTATGTAGCAAGGGTAAGGATAGACCCTCTTATAAAAGAGTACAAAAACAGTGTAAAGCTTGAGATAAAAGCACTACCCTTAGAGTGGGTCAATGGAGTCCCCACATCCAGGGAATCTCTAGAGGCCGAATGGTGGGTAGCTGCAGTTCATGATCGCAGAGCTGTATTTGGTTTGTACAGAGACAACACTTTCCCTAATACAGCCATCCCTGTTTTCAGAGCAGGTAAAGCTGCCCTATTACAGTCATATGACAAGTTCCTGGAATTTGACCTGCAAGTGCGTAGAGCTCTCTTTCAAGACGGGATGGATATCTCTAAAGTAGATGTATTGCTAAGTATCGCAAGTAGGGTAGGGTTAGATCTAGACCGCTTCAGGAAATATATGGATTCCGAGGAATCCCTCGAGGCTGTAAAACAGGATTACGAACAGGGACGGGAAAAGTTGGATCCCCAGGGCAGCCATTCATTTGTACTCCCGAACGGTAAGCATTTGTACAATCCGGCGGCAGCATCCATTACTTGGGATAGAGATAGGATAGTAGGTTTGAATCCGCCTCCCTGTATAGGCTCCAACTGTGATGAGATCTATAGATTGCTATTCGAAATCAGCAAATAACAAAATAGTTCAGGGAGAGATGGTTAATTATCACCCTCTCCCTGAACTATTCTCTTCAAGATGGCAAGATAGAAAGGCAAAATCAGCCTACAGGATATTATCGCTTAGTGTACTGTGGAGCCTTGCGAGCTCTCTTAAGTCCCACCTTCTTGCGCTCTTTGACTCTCGGATCCCTTGTCAATAATCCTGCCTGCTTGAGGGACTGACGCAGGTTCTCATCAAATGCAAGCAAAGCCCTGGCAATACCATGGCGTACTGCCTCAGCCTGCCCAGTTACACCTCCCCCCTCGACCTTAGCCACCACGTTAAACCTGCCCTGAGTACCGGTAACACGGAAGGGCTGCTCTAGAGCAACTCGATAAGCATCTCTCCCGCCAAAGTATTCCTCGGCAGATTTATCGTTGACTATTATCTGGCCGGTACCCGGATAAAGACGTACTCGGGCAACAGAGGTCTTTCTTCTACCTGTTCCGTAGTAATATCTTACTGCTGTGTTAGTCAATCTGCCCTCCGTCCAATCTACTTCAGATTAGTGATTTTGTATTCTTTTGGCTGTTGAGCAGCGTGAGGATGCTCAGGTCCAGCATATACTTTGAGCTTTCTAAATAGGTCTCTACCCCTTCTATTCTTAGGTAGCATTCCTTTAACAGCAAGCTCAAGCGCCCTGGTAGGGTGCTTAGCAAGCATGGCTTCCAAGGTAGTTGCCTTTATCCCTCCTGGATAGCCACTATGTCTGTAGTAGACCTTTTGTTGTAGCTTCTTACCGGTAACGGATATCTTATCGGCATTGACTACAATTACAAAGTCGCCGGTATCAAGGAAAGGAGTGTACACAGGCTTATGCTTGCCCATTAACAAGCGGGCTATCTCAGACGCTAATCTACCCAGGTTCTGACCAGTAGCATCTATTAGCCACCAATCCCTAGTGTAATCATTAGCCTTAGGTGTATAAGTCTTCATGCTCAGCATTCTCCGTAACCTACTTCAACTAGTGTTAAGTTCTTTGCCGGGGCTGGCCCCGGAAGTAGCTGTCTAGCCTTGATCTCAACGGCCCTTAATAACTCAACGACCTCTATTTTACCAGTTCCGACCCATATTAGTGCGCTCACAATCCTTCTGACCATCTGGCGAAGGAAAGCATCAGCAACAATTTCAATACATAGGTTATTAGCCGCCTTATCCCAGATTACATTTATATCAAGTATTCGCCTCACGGTCCCACGCGGCCCCAATTCGCTCTGGGAAGCAAAAGCAGCAAAATCTTTCTCTCCCACCAAGGCCCTAGCTGCCTGCCTCATGCTTTCAACGGATATAAAACCAAAACGTGCTATCTCATCTTTTGAAAAAACGTATCTGTACCTTCTCCAGATTGCCGATTTCCGAGCATCAAAATTATCCGAGACCCTCTCAACCTTTCGGATCTCTATACCTTGAGTCAAGTATTTCCTTAGTTTTTCTAACAGCTCTTCTGGAGTACCAGGCCAATCCGCTTTTATAGTAGCTACCTGGCCTAGAGCACTTACGCCTGCATCAGTACGGCCTGCGAGTACAGCCCTACACCTGGAACCTGTTACCTTTTCCCAGGCATTTTCCAGCTCTTCCTGAACCGTACGTTTACCAGGCTGTATTTGTGATCCTGAGAAATATTCCCCCTTATAGCTTATTACTAATTTCCAGGTGCTCAAAGGGATCCCTTTTTCTACAAAACACTTTTATTCTATTATCTCGATAACCGCCATGGGAGCACCATCTCCTTGGCGGTTGCCAAGCTTATAGATGCGTGTATAGCCCCCATTCCTTCCACTCATTCTAGGTCCTATGTCATCAAACAGCTTAGCAACAGCTATTCTGTCGCCAAGTCTTGACTCAGCAAGACGCCGATTATGAGGCGTATCTTCCAAGCTAAGCGTGATCAAAGGCTCGACTATACGTCTGACAGCCTGAGCTTTAGCAAGTGTGGTGCGTACCTTATCGTGCTTGATAAGGGACACAGTAAGATTTTTTAGCATTGCGGCACGTTCATCGGGTCTACGGCCAAATTTCTGAGACCCTGCTACTCTATGTCTCATGGTTAACTTTCTCCCTCCATATTAGAAGTTGAAACTGACACTGCGTCACTAGAAGATCGAGCCAGTACCCCTATGGGTTGATCGTCCGGAGCGTTCTCTATTGCACCCTCTGGGAGATCAGATGGCAAATATCCAAACTCTTTGAGCTTGGCTTCAAGCTCATGAAGCGATTTGTCTCCAAAGTTTCTTATGCTGAGCAAGTCATCCTTGGTCTTACTAAGTACTTGCCCTACAGTCGTAATGTGGGCACGCTTCAAGGAGTTCAAAGTCCTGGCACTGAGACCTAGCTCATCAATACTCCTGTTGTCTACCTCAGGCACCGACATGGTCTCTGTTGGTAGCTCGATACCAAAGCTGGTCTCAGCGTTAGCATAGGCAGCTATAATCTGGAACTGCCCTACCAATATCGATGCCGCCTGACTAAGAGCCTCACCAGGGGCAATGGTACCATCCGTCCAGATTTCAATTATTAGGTTGTCGTAATCAGTACGCTGCCCAACTCTTGTGCGCTCAACGACATAATTGACCTTTGTCACAGGACTGTATATAGCATCGACTGGAATGCGTCCGATCTCAAAGAAGTCCTGCGACTCAGCAGGTACATATCCTCTACCTTTTTGCACGGTAAGTTGCATGCTCAAGGTAGCATCCTCAGAATCTAAGGTAGCTATAGGCTGGTCAAGGGAAACTATATCAACGTCTGCATGCGGCCTTATATCAGCAGCCGTTACAACCTTAGGTCCTGTAGCCTCTAATCTCAAAGTAACTGGTCTATCTGAATAACTTCTGACCCTAATACGCTTTATGTTCAATATAATGTCGGTTACATCTTCCTTCACACCAGGCAAAGCCATGAACTCATGCCTGGCACCCTCTATCTGTACAGAGGTGATAGCAGCACCCTCCAAGCTGCTAAGCAATACTCTTCTAAGCGCATTGCCTATAGTAAGACCATAACCAGGCGCTAGAGGTGATATACTGAAGCGTCCGTAGTTATCAGCTATACCTATGCATTCTACCTTGGGTGTTGTCAATTCAATCACTGAATCTAGCCTCCTCTGGGCTTGGACTCTCAAAAATATCAAATAATTGAGGAACTGGGGCATAACGCCGTCCAGTTCCCTTTAAGCTAGAACGAGAAATAACTAGACTCTTCGGCTCTTAGGCGGACGGCAACCGTTATGAGGTATGGGCGTAACATCAGAAATAGACATTACGTTAAGCCCAGCCGCCTGTAGAGAACGAATTGCAGCTTCGCGGCCAGCCCCAGGCCCCTTAACGAACACATCAACTTGTCGCATTCCATACTCCATGGCCTTCCTGGCTGCATTTTCCGCGGCTACTTGTGCTGCATATGGTGTGCTTTTTCTGGAGCCCTTAAAACCAGATGCTCCAGCGCTCGACCAACACAACACGTTCCCGCTGGGATCAGTTATAGTAATAATAGTGTTGTTAAAGCTGGATACTATGTGAGCTCTTCCGCGAGGAACTTGTCTGCGTTCCCTTCGCCTTGCTCTTGCTTGTGCTCTTCTTCTTGCCTCCTGAGACATCCTTACTCCTACTACTCTAAAATTTTTTAGTTCAAGCTATATCAGCAAACTACCTCTTGCTCTTACGTGCGCCAACGGTCTTACGAGGACCTCTTCTCTGCCTTGCATTAGTACGTGTTCTCTGCCCATGAACAGGCAGATTCCTTCTATGTCTTATACCGCGATAGCAGCCTATCTCTATAAGCCTTCTTATATTCTGCGCCACCTCTCGGCGGAGATCACCCTCCACCACATATTCATGCTCTATTACATCTCTAATACGAGCAACCTCATCCTCGGTTAGATCCTTGACCCTGGTATCTGGATTAACGCCAGTCTTTTCCAGGATCTTCTTACTAGACGTAGGTCCAATTCCATAGATATATGTAAGAGCCACCTCCACTCTCTTGTCTCTTGGTAGATCGACCCCAGCAATTCTCGCCATTTATATCTCCTTCTAACCCTGTCTTTGCTTATGCCTTGGATTAGTACAGATCACACGCACAACGCCTTTTCTTCTTATGATCTTACACTTCTCACAACGTACCTTTACAGAAGCTCTAACTTTCATGAGTAGACCTCTCCTACAACGTTATCTATATCTATAGGTAATTCTGCCCCTGGTAAGGTCATAAGGGGACAACTCAACAAGCACACGATCTCCAGGCAGGATACGTATGAAATTGAGGCGTATCTTGCCTGATACGTGTGCCAGTATCTCATGCCCATTATCCAGTTGTACCTTGAACATGGCATTGGGCAAGGCTTCTACAACCTTACCCTCAACCTCTATGACGTCTTTCTTTTTCGACAACCTGCTTTCCTTCTCCTACCCTACCTAGTTAGTATAAAAGGACCGTCTTCTGTGATAGCAACGGTATCTTCTATCTGCGCTGAAAGTTTACCATCCTTGGTTTTAACAGTCCATTTATCTTCTGCAAGAATCACCTCATGAGTACCCTCGTTAACCATCGGCTCTATTGCCAGAGTCATCCCTACACGAAGAATAGGTCCCTGCCCGGGAAAACCAAAGTTTGGAACCTGAGGATCCTCGTGCAGGCTTCTGCCCACTCCATGGCCCACATAATCCCTAACCACGGAGAAACCCTCAGACTCCACCACTGTTTGGATTGCAGAAGATATATCTCCTACTCTGTTACCAGGGACCGCTTTGCTTATGCCAGCATCTAGAGCCTTAGCTGTTACACTCACTAACCTCTTAGCAGCTGCAGACGCATGACCTACCCAGAAAGTCCTGGATGCGTCTGCATGAAAACCTTCATACAAAGCCCCAACATCAATTTTTACAAGGTCACCTTCACGCAGCTGCCTGCTGCTAGGTATGCCATGCACAACTTCTTCGTTTATACTTATACATGCAGAAGCTGGAAAACCATAAAGGTTTTTGAAAGAAGGTTTGCAGTTTTGGTTCCGTATGTAAGATTCTATAAATGCGTCTAATTCTCCCGTAGTGACGCCAGGCTTAATCTTAGGCACGAGAAGGTCAAACAGATCCCTCAACACCAGACCTGCCCTTCTCATCCTATCTATTTCTTTTTTGGACTTAAGTATTATAGCCAAAACGCCTTCCAGAAGTAAGTTTATGTCTACAAGTCACGTTTTAAGATCGTCATTATATCCTGGGTTACCTGCTCAACCGGTTTGTTAGCATCAACCTTATAAAGTATTCCCCGTGACTGATAGTAATTAACCAAACCCTCGTTTTCCTTGGCCCAGACCTGTAGCCTTTTTTCTATAGCCTCCGGGGTATCATCAGGACGTTGATACAACTCACCTCCATCCAGATCGCACTTGCCCGGAACCTTGGGAGGCTTAGTTTCGAGGTTGTAGACCGCTCCACAAGTCCTGCATATTAGCCTCCCTGTAAGTCTCTTCTTGACTACTTCGAGAGGAGCTACTAATTCTACAACTTTGTCTATCTGACTCCCATTACTGGCCAAGGCTTTATCCAAAGCTTGGGCTTGAGTTACATTCCTAGGGAACCCATCTAGGACAACTCCTTGCCCATTTAAGTGCTTGTTTATCTCCTGCACTATGAGCTCTATAACCACATCATCTGGAACGAGCTCACCAGCATCATAGTATTTCTTTACCAGTCTTCCCAGCGGCGTATCTAGCTCCCTAGCCTCTCTCAGTAGGTCACCGCTAGCTATATGTCTTAGGCCTAATCTTGTTTCAAGTTCGGCTGCCTGGGTACCCTTTCCAGATCCTTGAGGTCCCAATAGGATAACGTTCACTATCCAACCCCAAAACAATAAATTTCTTACTTTATGAAGCCCTCATATCGTCTCATCAGCAGCTGGGCTTCTAGCTGCCTCATCGTGTCTATAGCCACTCCTACTACTATCAGGAGCGCAGTGCTGCTTATCAGCACATTATTCAATCCCGTGACGATTCCAACTAGCCAGGGCAATATCGCCACGAATCCAAGGAAGAGAGCACCTATAAGGGTTATCCTATTCAGTACCTTCTGCAGATACACCGCAGTTGGTCTGCCTGGACGTATACCAGGAATGAACCCTCCTTGCCTCTGCAGGTTTTCTGGAATGTTCTGCTGCTGGAATATGACCATTGTGTAGAAGTAAGTAAAGACCACCACCAGGAAGAAGTAGCCAACCTGGTACAGCAAAGATTCTGGATTGAAGGTAGCCTGAACCCACTGTGCTATATCCCTAATTATCTGGCTACGAGCACCAAGGAAAAAGCTAGCTACAGTGCTAGGAAAGATCATGATTGAAATAGCAAATATCAACGGGATCATACCGGCATAGTTAACTCTTAGTGGGAGGTGGGTGCTACCTCCACCGCGTACTATCCTGGCACCACGCACACGACGTGTATACTGTATAGGTATTCTCCTCTCCCCTAGAGTTATCAGAACTATTCCAGCAATAGTGATAACAGTTACTACTACTATTGCTAAGATCTGGAAAAAGCTAATGAATGCAGTCCCACCACTAAGGACCTGACCAGCTATGCTTGGCAGGTTCGCGACTATACCACCAAATATGATGATTGATACGCCGTTCCCAATACCTTGCTCAGTTATAAGCTCTCCCATCCAGACTAGCAGCATGGTGCCAGCAGTCATGGAAGCGATCAGCGATAGGGTTGTAAGCCAGCTTGGACCAAACAGCCCAAATTCCGGTATGACACCTTGCGAGTGTAATAGAGATGCCTGACCATAAGCCTGGAGGGCAGCAAGCGGTACAGTTAGATAATGTGTATACTGGTTGATCTTGATACGTCCCTGTTCTCCCCCCTCCTTAGACAATTCCATAAGGCTAGGGATAACGGGTATCAAAAGCTGCATTATTATGCTTGCTGTTATATATGGATAAACACCCATAGCCACTATGGAGAAGTGACGTATGGTGCCTCCTGAGAATATGTTGAGGAGATTGAGCGTCTGATTCTGCTCAAAAAGATTCCTCAACCTCTCAAGATCCACACCCGGGATTGTTATCTGAGCCAACGCTCTGAATATAACTAGTATACCCAGGGTGAATAGTATGCGACGTCTAAGATCTGGTAGCCTCCAGGCATTAACAAGTGCTTGCAACATCTCTATATCAGTTCCTCTACACGACCTCCAGCAGCCTCGATTTTCTCTTTGGCGCTGGCAGAGACCTTATGTACCTTGACGGTTATGGCTCTATCAATCTCTCCCTCGCCCAAAACCTTTACAAGCAGGTCACCTCTCTCCAACTTCTTTCTAGGTACGAGCCCTAGATCTACAAAGACCTCTGGAGTGAACTCACTTATTGAGGGAAAACGCTGCAGGTCAGAGAGGTTGAAGACTTTATATTCCTTCCTGTTAGGATTTGTAAAACCACGCTTGAAAGGCATCCTTTGTATCAGAGGATTCTGTCCGCCTTCAAACCCTATCCTCAGATCATTGCCGGTACGAGCTTTCTGACCCTTGGTACCCCTCCCAGCAGTCTTACCATGACCAGATCCCGTACCTCTTCCGACACGCTTCCTATCTTTGTGAGCACCGACAGGTGGACGCAATTCGTTCTGCTTCACTTTCCCTCTTACACTCCCAAATTTATTCTTTGATTTCCTCAACAGAAACCATGTGCTGAACTTTCCTAATCATACCCCTAAAAACAGGGGTATCAGGTTTCTCTACTACAGAGCCGATACGCCTTAAACCAAGAGACTTAACGGTAGCTCTCTGCTTTGGAGTTCTATCGATTAGAGACCTTTTCAGGGTTATTCTCAACTTATTGGCCATTCTGAGCCTCCGTTGATTGGCCATTATTAACTGCACTAGAGCCATTATTACCGCTCTTTTGATTAGATGTAGAAACTCTTCTTCTCTGAGCCATAATCTGTTCACGTGATCTCATTAGAGACAACCCTTTGAGAGCGGCACGAGTAAGGTTGACTGGGTTATTGCTACCCAGGGATTTAGTTAGAACATCTCTGATACCAGCAGCCTCCATAACGGCACGTACACTGGCCCCTGCAACTACACCAGTACCAGGCGCTGCTGGTTTGAGTAGCACCTTAGACGCTCCGTACTTGACCGTTATCTCATGAGGAATAGTGCCGTTGTGTATAGGCACCTCTATCATGTTCTTCTTGGCATCCTCCGCGCCCTTACGAATAGACTCGGGCACCTCACTCGCGTGCCCCAAACCTACCCCCACATGGCCCTGTCCATCGCCAACAACGACCACAGAGCTGAAGCTGAAGTGTCTTCCACCAGCATGGACTTTCGCCACACGGTTTATCTGCACTACCCTTTCGGTCAGATTTTCAAGTTGATTCGAATCTATGCGTTTACGGGGCACTTTGACCTCCTAGAAATCAAGTCCTGCTTCTCTTGCGGCTTCTGCCAAGGCCTTTACCCTGCCATGGTACAGCCAACCACCACGATCAAATACTACCTTGCTTATACCCTTAGCCTTCGCACGCTCTGCTACGAGCTTCCCCACCTCTCTAGCTTCCTCTACTTTGGTTAGTTGAGCCATCTTGCTCCTGATCTCAGGCTCCAAAGTAGATGCTGCCACCAGGGTATGGCCTATAGTGTCATCGATAATTTGAGCATAAATATGCTTTGCGCTTCTAAACACGTTCAACCTGGGTCGTTCGGGCGTACCATTTACTTTCCCTCTGACCCTTATATGACGCTTTTGACGAGGAGAAAGCTTTTTACCAACGTACTTCGCTGCTCTCATTTATCCCTTTCACCCTTATCGTCGACCGCCACCAGCCTTGCCGGCCTTACCAGCCTTTCTCCTGATGACTTCGTCGACGTACTTGATTCCTTTACCCTTATAGGGTTCCGGTTCTCGCACAGACCGTATGCGTGCTGCCTCAGCCCCCACTAGCTGCTTGTCAATACCCTGCACACTTATGCGCGTGGGGCTCTCAACTACATAAGTTATGCCTTGAGGGGGCTGCAATCTTACAGGATGAGAGTACCCAACAGATAGCACCAAAGAGTCTCCCTCCTTGGTAGCCCTGTAACCAACACCGCTTATCTCAAGATCCTTACGAAAACCTTGAGTAACACCAATTATCATGTTGTTTATAAGAGTCCTGGTGAGACCATGGAGAGACCTATGATATTTTTCATCAGATTTACGAACGACCCGCAAGGTGGAGTCCTCACGGATAACTTCAATCTCCCCAACTATCTTCTGCCTTAGCTCACCCTTAGGTCCCTTTACTATAACCTCTCCATCCTGTACAGTAACATCCACGCCAGACGGTATCTGTATGGGAGCATTACCTATTCGAGACATCTCTCCAACTCCTTGCGATTTACCAGACGTAGCAGATTATCTCGCCACCTACACCTTGCCTATAGGCCTGGCGCCCAGACATAACCCCCTTGGGGGTTGATAGGATGGCTGTGCCTAGGCCACTAAGAGGTCTTGGGATCTGACTACGCTTGGTATAGATGCGCAAACCTGGCTTACTAATCCTCTTTATACCCCTTATGACTGGCTGTCTATCCTGATCGTATCGAAGAGTGATCCTTATTTCAGGCTGATTACCCTTACCAGGAACAACCTGGTAGTCCTCGATATAGCCTTCCTCCTTTAGGATCCTAGCAATAGCTTCCTTCATCTTAGAGGAAGGTAGTGCCACCACCTTATGGCGTGCCTGAGATGCATTACGCAATCTTGTCAGCATATCAGCAATTGGATCAGTTGTTGTTCCCATCACTTCTCCTACCAACTAGCCTTGATCACTCCAGGGATTTGCCCCTTAGACGCCAGTTCCCTGAAACATATTCTGCACATACCAAACTTTCTAATATAGGCCCTGGGCCTACCGCAGAGCTTACATCTGTTGTAAGCTCTGGTCTTGTATTTTGGTGGGCGTGAAGCCTTTACTATAAGAGCTTTCCTTGCCAATTAAGCCTCCCTATTCAATAGACTATGCAGCTTGTTGCCTTCGGAAAGGCATACCAAGAAGCTCAAGAAGCCTCCTTGCTTCCTCATCAGTTTTAGCAGTTGTAACTATACTGACCTCAAGACCTCTTATCTTGTCTATCTTGTCGTAATCTATCTCAGGGAAAACCACCTGTTCCCTGAGCCCCAATGTATAGTTACCTCTACCATCAAAAGACCTGGCAGAAACCCCTCTGAAATCTCTTATCTGAGGCAAAGCAATGTTGATAAGACGGTCTAGGAATTCCCAGGCCCTATCGCCTCTAAGAGTAACCATAACCCCTATTGGGTTACCCTGCCTGATCTTAAACTGAGCTATGCTCTTCCTAGCTCTCGTAATGACCGGCTTTTGGCCCGTTATGGCTGCAAGATCAGCAGACGCAGCATCCAAGGCTCTGGGGTTCTGAGTTGCCTCTCCCAGACCTATATTGAGGACTACTTTTTCTATCTTAGGTACCTGCATGGGATTAGAATAATTGAACTCCCTTTGCAAAGCAGGTACCACTTGTTCTTTATACAATTGCTTGAGTCTAGGTACCACCTATAACCCCCTAGCTTCTCTCAATACTTTCGTTACATCTTCGGCAGTATCTAGTCTTATGACCCTTCTCATCCCTCTTGATAGCAACTCTAGTTGGCGCACCACAATGAGGGCATACAGCCATTACGTTGCTTACATGTATAGGGCTTTCCATCTCAATTATGCCGGCCTGTTGGACTCCGGGGCGGCCTCGCTGATGCTTCTTAACAATGTTGACCCCTTCCACAACCACTCGGTTCTCGGAAGGGATCGATCTTCTTACTACGCCCCTTTTGCCCTTATCCTTGCCGGCGATGACCAAAACTTCATCGCCTCTCTTTATTCTCACTGCCAATACCTCAGTCAATTATTGTCGGGCACAAGATATTATTATATACAAGTCAAACTGCTTGCGCCAATAAATTAGAGCACTTCAGGAGCTAGGCTGATGATTCTGCTGAAGTTCTTCTCTCGGAGTTCTCTAGCTACAGGACCAAATATTCTTGTTCCTCTTGGGTTACCCTGCTGATTTATAAGCACTGCTGCGTTATCGTCAAACCTGATATAAGAACCATCTTCCCGAGCTATAGGCTGCGCAGTCCTCACTATGACAGCGCGCACAACATCACCCTTCTTGACAGCCCCATTAGGTTGGGCTTGCTTGACAGATGCGATGATTACATCACCTACAGAGGCGGTCTTGCGATTTGAGCCTCCAAGGACACGGATGCACATGATCTCGCGGGCACCCGTGTTGTCTGCGACACGCAATCTAGTCTGCGGCTGGATCATCTTACTTGCCTCTCTCCAGAATGTTTAATACCCGCCATCTCTTCTCTTTGCTTAGAGGGCGAGATTCAATGATCCTCACAATGTCACCCACCTTGGCCTCATTGTTCTCATCATGTGCTTTGAATCGACGCACCCTACGCACAGTCTTGTGATAAAGGGGGTGCTTCTTGAGGTAGGTGACTGCGACGACTACAGTTTTGTCCATCTTGTCGCTAACTACCTGTCCGACCTTTATTTGCCTTCTACCTTGCTCTCCCATATGAACTCCTACCGTCCACGACGCTCACGTAGTATAGTTAGTATCCTCGCTATATCCTTCTTTAGAAGCCTTATTCTGGCGGTATTGACGGACTTGCCTGTAGCCAGCTGAAACCTAAGATTAAATAGTTCCTGCTTGGCGTCTTGCAGTTGCTGCTTGAGCGCGGCATCATCCATCTGTCTAAGTTCTGAAGCCCTCATTTTACCAGCTCAACTCCTCTATTCACTTGTTTCTACTACTCCGCCTTCCCGCTCAACGATTCTGGTCTTTACGGGAAGTTTATGCCCTGCGAGCCTTAGAGCTTCTTCAGCCACCTCTCTGCGTACACCTGCTATCTCAAAGAGGACTCTTCCTGGACGGACAACCGCCACCCATCGATCGGGTGAACCCTTGCCGCTACCCATTCTTGTCTCTGCAGGCTTAGCAGTAATGGCTTTATCAGGGAATATTCTTATCCAGACCTTACCACCACGCTTGACATGGTGAGTTATAGCGCGCCGGGCAGCCTCTATCTGCCTATTGTCTATCCAGGCAGCTTCAAGTGCCTGCAAACCAAACTCTCCAAAAGCAACCGTTGTACCTCTGGAAGCAGTCTGTTCGTTAGTTTCACCCCTATGGGGTTTACGATATTTGACTCTCTTAGGCATCAACATAATTACTTAGCTCCTCCAACGCTTACTAGCCACTACCTAGAGCCTACCAGCTCTGTGGTAGCAGCCTGGCCTGAAGTTTCTGCTTCAGGTAGCACATCACCCTTATAAATCCAGACTTTGACGCCTATACGACCTCCAGGTGTATAAGCATGTACTTGGGCGTAGTCGATGTCGGCTCGGATGGTTTGCAGTGGCACACGACCGTCTATCTCAACGATCGATCTCGACATGCTAGAGGGGCCTCCAACCAGTCCTGAAACCCTGATTTTTATGCCCTTAGCTCCAGCACGCATAGCCCTCTGTACGGCTTGCTTCATAGCCCTCTTATAGGACACTCTCTTGCTTATCTGCTCTGCGATACTATCAGCAACAAGCTGAGCATCCAATTCAGGCTGTCTCACTTCTTCAATGTTGAGCGTTACCTTCTTTCCAGTCATATTTTCCAACTCGGTACGCAGAGCATCCACCGTAGCACCGCCTTTACCTATAACCACTCCAGGTTTAGCGGTGTAGACTGTAACGTTGAGATCGTCGCCCGATCTACTTATGACAACATGAGATATGCCAGCGTTCGACAGTCTGTTGAAGACTGTCGATCTAATCTTTATGTCCTCGTGCAGTTGCTGAGTGTAGTTACGCTCAGCAAACCACCTGCTCTCCCAAGTCTTTATGCCTCCGAGCCTAAATCCTATAGGGTTTACTTTTCTACCCAAAACTGTTCCTCCTACCTGATCTCCGCTTTATCTCTGATCAAGCACTACTGTAAGGTGTGATGTGCGCTTGACATATGGATGTGCTCTACCTCTGCTTGCTGGACGCCATCTCTTAAACCTCGGGCCATCGTCGGCATAAACCTCTGCAACGTAGAGAGTATCCGCGTCCAGCTCGTAGTTGTTTTCTGCGTTAGCTATAGCAGAGCGTAGAAGCTTATCGAAATCCCTTGCCACAGCCTTATTAGTATAGCGAAGAATGGCAAGGGCTTCTCCTACCGACTTACCTCTTATCACATCTGCTACCAGGCGCGCCTTTCTAGGCGAAGTCCTCACATATCTGGTTGTAGCTCTTACTTTCATCTCGCAAACCCTACTTCAACCTAGTAGATCTTTCCGTCGCACCACCATGTCCCCTGAAAGTACGGGTTGGTGCAAACTCTCCAAGCTTATGACCCACCATATTTTCAGTTATATAAATGGGGACATGCCTACGCCCATCATGGACAGCTATCGTATGACCAACCATATCAGGAAAGATGGTGCTAGCTCTCGACCAAGTCCTGATAATACGGCGCTCTCCACGAGCATTCATCTCTTGTATCTTCTTCAACAGCTTGGGATCTACAAATGGTCCCTTCTTTGTACTCCTAGACATAGGCAGAACCCCCTTACTTCCTGCGACGTACTATGTATTTGTCGCTTGGCTTAGATTTTCTAGTCTTGACACCCATTGCAGGCTTACCCCACTTCGTCTTGGGTTGACCTCCGATGGGTGCCTTACCCTCACCACCGCCATGCGGATGGTCTCTCGGGTTCATTACAGAACCGCGAACCACGGGCCTCCTGCCGAGCCACCTGGATCTACCTGCTTTACCGATATTTATAAGCTCATGTTCCAGATTACCCACTTGTCCGATGGTGGCCATGCATTCAACTCTAACCATCCTAAACTCACCCGAAGGCAGTCGAAGAGTGGCATAATCCCCTTCTCTTGCAACCAACTGAGCGGACTGTCCGGCGCTTCTAGCAAGCTGTCCACCCTTTCCAGGTGTGAGCTCAACGTTATGGATCTGAGTTCCTATCGGGATCTTGCTCAGTGGCAAAGCATTACCCACTCTTATCTCAGCATTAGGACCGCTCATGACTCTATCGCCTACCCGGAGCCCATTTGGTGCTATTATGTAGCGCTTCTCTCCATCAGCATATTGAATAAGCGCTATACGGGCAGACCTATTTGGGTCGTATTCTATAGCAACAACCACGCCGGGCACATCGAACTTATCTCTCTTGAAGTCGATTACTCTATACTTCCGCTTATGACCGCCACCTCTGTGACGAACCGTAATCTTACCCTGAGAGTTACGACCGGCTTCCTTGACAAGGGGCTTGAGCAAACTCTTCTCAGGTTCAGCCTTAGTGATCTCCTCAAAAGTGGAGACCGTCATGCCCCTTCTTCCTGGTGATGTCGGCTTATACTTCTTTATAGGCATCTTGACTCACCTTACCTCGTAATTCTAGACCCCTTCAAAAATCTCGATTCTCTGACCAGGAGCAAGCTTGACGATAGCCTTTTTCCAAGAAGAGGTTCTCCCTACGATTGGCCTACCGCCTCTTCTCCTCTTAAGCTTGACCTTAGATGGTACGTTGATCGTGTTGACAGCCAGCACGTTGACCTTGAATATCTCCTCCACGGCTGCCTTTACATCATGTTTTGTAGACTTAGGGTCAACTTCAAAAGTGTACTGCCCCTGATCCATCAAGAAGGTGTTCTTCTCTGTAATTACTGGTCGCTTGATAACATCGTAGGCATTCATTAGCTAGTCGCCTCCGTGAATTGAGCTGCTCGACGCTTCCCCACGCTACGCAGCAGAATTTCCTGTAGGGAATTTACCGCTCCGTCTTCCAAGAATAAATAATCGTACTTCAATAGGTCGGCGATATTTAGATTAGAAGCGTGTATGACCTTTACATTAGGAAGGTTAGACCCTGCCTTCTGTACGGACTCATTACGACCGTTAGTCGCGATGAGTACCTTTTGACCAGCAAGGCCTAGCTTCTCCAGAGCAGCTATCATTGCTTTCGTACGGGGTTCTATCTCAGAAAGGCCAGTAACTACTAACAACCTCTCCTCAGCTACTTTCTGAGATAGAGCACTACGAAGCGCCAATCTACGCATCTTGCGAGGCATCCTCTGCTCATAGCTGCGGGGGTGGGGCCCGAAAACCACACCGCCTCCCCTCCATTGAGGAGCCCGTATGCTACCCTGGCGAGCCCTACCTGTACCCTTCTGACGCCACGGTTTGCGACCTCCACCACTTACTTCGGCACGAGTACGAGTGTCATGAGTGCCAGTGCGAGCGTTAGCAAGTTGACGCACCAGTGCCTGGTGCATGACGGCAAGATTTGGCTGAATGCCAAATACGAGATCGCTCACCTCTAGCTGAGAAACTATATCACCATTTAGGTTATAAACTGGTAGTTGCACTTCCCTCTCCGTCACCTAATAGATTTATTTCGCCTTGCGAATCTGCAGAAGACCACCATTGGCTCCGGGGACGGCACCCTTGACCAATAGCAGGTTGCGATCCGTATCTACAGCTACCACGGTGAGCCTCTTCACTGTAACACGCTCGCCTCCAGCTCGACCAGCCATTCTCTGCCCTTTGAGCACCTTACCGGGGGTGGTAGTAGCACCTATCGATCCTGGAGCTCGGTGTCTATCTGATTGACCGTGAGTCTTTGGTCCTCCCCCGAAGCCATGGCGCTTAACCACACCAGTAAAACCTTTACCCTTCGAGGTGCCCGTTACATCAACTTTTTCTCCAGCCTGGAATATAGAAGCATCCACCTTCTGCCCAACCTGCAACTCAGAGATGTTATCTGCTTTGAACTCTCTGAGATGCCTGAGCGGTGGCAAATTCTTTAGATGTCCTCTTTCCGGCTTTTTGAGTTTCTTGACTTCTTCGAAACCCAGCTGTACAGCCTCGTAACCATCGCGCTCTTTAGTTTTAATGAAGGTCACGAAATTCGGCCCTGCCTGTATCACAGTAACGGGCACAAAACGGCCGTTTTCATCAAAAATATGAGTCATTCCAATTTTTTTACCTATCAAACCTTCAACCATAGCTCTCGCCTTACAGTTTGATCTCTATATCTACCCCTGCGGGTAGATTCAAGCTCATTAATTCAGATATAGTTTGCCTTCTAGGCTCTAGCACATCGATCAATCTCTTGTGAGTGCGAATCTCAAACTGCTCCTGAGAGTCCTTATCTATGAAAGGACTTCTGATCACGGTGAACCTCTTTATCTCAGTCGGCAAGGGCACAGGCCCGGCTACTTGCGCGCCTGTCCTCTGAGCCGTCTCAACTATCTGTTGAGCCGACTGATCCAAAAGTTTATGATCATATGCCTTTAGACGGATGCGTATCTTCTGCTTGGACACGCTCTTCTCCTGATACTAAAAGTTTTCAAACCCAATGGAACACCAGTCGTACCAAAGTCTGGAGCAGGCTATTATACCTGCTCCAGACTAGTTTCGTCATCCTATAATGGTAATTACTCTAGGATTTGGGTAACGACGCCAGCGCCCACTGTGCGTCCACCCTCCCTGATAGCAAACCTCAACCCCTCCTCTATCGCCACAGGCGCTATCAGCTCCACCTCCAAGTTCACATTGTCCCCAGGCACCACCATCTCTACCCCCTCAGGCAGCTTCACCTCCCCTGTCACATCCGTCGTCCGAATGTAAAACTGCGGCCTGTACCCACTGAAGAACGGTGTGTGCCTGCCTCCCTCCTCCTTCGACAACACGTATACCTCAGCTCTGAACCTGGTGTGCGGGTTGATGCTCCCTGGCGCCGCCAACACCATACCCCGCTCTACCTCTGTCCTCTCTATCCCCCTCAACAAACACCCTATGTTATCTCCTGCTACCCCCTCATCCAACGTCTTCTGGAACATCTCCACACCCGTCACTACCGTGCTCCGCCTCTCTGCCCTCAACCCTACTATCTCTACCGTGTCACCTACCTTGATCCTACCCCTCTCTACTCTACCAGTTACTACCGTCCCCCTACCCTTGATCGCAAATACGTCCTCTATCGGCATCAAAAACGGCTTGTCCACAGCCCTCTGCGGCGTCGGTATGTACTCATCTACCGCATCCATCAACTCCAATATCGGCTGATACTCCGGAGCATTGATGTCCGTGCTGCTGCTCTCCAACGCCCTGAGCGCACTCCCACGTATGATCGGCACCTCATCCCCAGGAAATCCATACCGCGTCAATAGCTCCCTCACCTCCATCTCCACCAGCTCCAACAGCTCCGGATCATCCATCATGTCCACCTTGTTCAAAAACACCACTATCGCAGGTACCTCCACCTGCCTCGCCAACAATATGTGCTCCCTCGTCTGCGGCATCGGCCCATCCGGCGCACTCACCACCAAAATCGCTCCATCCATCTGCGCCGCACCCGTGATCATGTTCTTGATGTAGTCCGCATGCCCAGGACAGTCCACATGCGCATAATGCCTCTTGTCCGTCTCATACTCCACATGCGCTATCGAAATCGTTATCCCCCTCGCCCTCTCCTCAGGCGCCTTGTCTATCGTCTCAAACGGCCGGTACTGCGCCTCCCCCTTCAATGCCAGCACCTTCGTGATCGCTGCCGTCAACGTCGTCTTCCCATGATCCACATGCCCTATCGTCCCTACGTTCACATGCGGCTTCGTCCTCTCAAACCTCTGCTTCGCCAACCTCAGGCCTCCTTAGTAAAGATTTTGTTAGTTATCTTATTTTCCAAAGCTTAGCGCTTATTCCTAGCCTGTATCTCAGCGCTAATAGATTGCGGAACCGGTTCGTAATGATCAAACTGCATAGTGTAAGATGCTCGACCCTGTGTCATAGAACGCAGATCGGTAGCATAACCAAACATCTCAGCCAACGGCACTTTGGCTCTAATAGCCTGGGCATTACCCCTTAGTTCCATGCCTTCGATATGGCCCCGCCTTGAGCTGAGATCACCAGTTACGGCTCCCATGAACTCCTCAGGAGTAACAACCTCCACCAACATTATTGGCTCCAGCAGTATGGGTCCTGCCTTCTGCGCAGCTGCCCTGAAAGCCATGGAACCGGCTATCTGGAAAGCCATCTCGCTGGAGTCCACTTCGTGGTAAGAACCATCGTACAAGATAGCCCTTACTCCTAGGACTGGATAACCAGCTACCACTCCATTATCCATGGCCTCTCTTATACCTGCCTCCACAGCAGGGATGTATTCACGAGGTATAACACCGCCCGTGATCTGATTGACGAACTCGAACCCAGTCTTGTCCTCTAGTGGTTCGAGCCTAATCCATACGTGGCCATACTGACCCTTGCCACCTGTCTGCCTTACAAATCTACCTTCCGCTTCGGCAGGGCGGGTGATGGTCTCGCGATATGCCACCTGTGGCCTACCTATATTCGCGTTCACCTTGAACTCACGCGTCATTCTGTCTACGATGACTTCCAGGTGAAGCTCACCCATACCGCTGATGATAGTTTGTCCACTTTCAGGGTCAGTCTGTACGCGGAAAGTTGGATCTTCCTCAGCCAAACGTGCCAAGGCATTGGCCATTTTGTCCTGGTCAGCCTTGGTCTTAGGCTCTATAGCAACGGATATCACCGGCTCTGGGAATTTAATGGATTCCAGCACCACAGGCGCGGATTCGTCAGCCAGGGTATCTCCTGTGAAAGTATTCTTCAAACCCACAGCCGCGGCTATATCGCCTGCGAATACTTCGGATACTTCCTCTCGGTGATTGGCATGCATCCGCACGAGCCGTCCTATTCTTTCTCGCTGGTTCTTAGTGGTATTCATCACATAGGAACCAGCCTTAAGGCTTCCGGAGTATACTCTGAAGTAAGAAAGCTTACCTATGAAAGGATCCGCTACAATCTTGAACACTAATGCCGAGAAAGGTTCGTTCTCATCGACCGTTCTCTCCACCTCTTCTCCAGTACGTGGATCTATCCCTCGTACAGGAGGTATATCTATAGGAGATGGCAGATAGTTCACTATAGCATCCAGCATTGGCTGGACGCCTTTGTTCTTGAGTGCTGCACCGCAGAGAACAGGCACTAGAGTACGAGCTATTGTAGCTCTCCTGAGGGCTGCCCTTATCTGATCGGGAGTTATATCTTCACCCTCCAGGTAGAGCATCATGAACTCTTCATCTGCTTCAGCTATAGCCTCTATCATTTGTTCTCTGGCTGCAGCAGCTTCTGCTTCAAGATGCGAGGGTATAGCGGTCTCTTCTAGACGAGTACCTAGATCATCTGTATAGATGATCGCGTCATAATCTATAAGGTCGACTACGCCCTGGAAGTCGCTTTCGGACCCAATCGGTAGCTGAATAGGAACTGGGTTGGACCCCAGCCTGTCGCGCATCATCTGGACAGTACGCTCAAAGTTGGCGCCCATTCTGTCCATCTTGTTCACGAAAGCTATACGTGGTACACCATAGCGGTCGGCTTGACGCCAAACGGTTTCGCTTTGCGGCTCAACACCAGCAACGGCATCGAATACCACTACACCACCATCCAAAACCCTTAGCGAGCGCTCAACCTCAACGGTGAAGTCCACGTGGCCCGGCGTATCGATGATATTGATCCTATGATCCCTCCAGAAGCAGGTTGTGGCAGCTGCAGTAATGGTAATACCACGCTCCCTCTCCTGTTCCATCCAGTCCATCGTGGCGGCCCCTTCGTGGACCTCACCCATCTTATGCACTCGCCCTGTGTAGAACAGGATTCTTTCAGTAGTAGTGGTCTTCCCGGCATCAATATGGGCGATGATACCGATATTTCTTGTTCTTTCTAGTGCTGTAAGTCTTTCTTTTTCTACAGTCGCTGCCAACTTTAACCTTCCTCTGAACTCAAAGAGTATTGTCAATATTTACCAACGATAGTGTGCAAATGCCTTGTTAGCCTCGGCCATCCTGTGGGTGTCCTCGCGCTTCTTGACAGTTGCACCCACATTATTCGAGGCATCTATTATCTCAGCTGCAAGCTTTTCGATCATGGTTTTACCAGCCCTAGCACGAGCTGACTGAATAAGCCATCTCATGGCTAGGGAAAGCCTGCGATCACCTCTTATCTCCACAGGCACCTGATACGTCGATCCCCCAACACGGCGAGGCTTGACTTCTAGCACGGGAGTTGCATTCCTGATTGCCTGCTCAAAAACCTCCATTGGATCTCTGTTTGTGCGTTGACCGACAAGGTCGAAAGCCCCATATACAATCCTCTCGGCAACTCCCTTCTTGCCATTCCGCATTACCTTGTTTATGAACTTGGCAACCATCACACTGTTGTAGCGCGGATCAGGCAAGACCTCCGGCTTCTTGAACGAATTGGGTCGACGTGGCATATCTACTTATTCCTCCACATGCACATTATTACTTAGGCTTCTTAGTTCCGTACTTGGAACGACCCTTCTTTCTATCCTTGACTCCAGCAGTATCCAAGGCACCACGCACAATGTGATATCTGACTCCTGGCAGATCAGGCACTCTTCCGCCACGAATGAGTACCACAGAGTGCTCCTGCAGGTTGTGACCCTCTCCCGGTATGTAAGCGGTGACTTCCATACCGTTACTCAGCCGGACTCGCGCCACCTTTCGGAGGGCCGAGTTCGGCTTCTTCGGGGTAACAGTTCTCACCTGCACAGCCACCCCTCTCTTCTGAGGGGCTCCCTTAGGCTGTGGTCTAAGTCTACCAGCGTACCTACCAAGAGCGTTGTTTGTGTACCTAAGTGCCGGAGCCTTAGTCTTCTTAGTTGGTTTCTGTCGTCCCTTACGAACTAGCTGATTTATTGTAGGCATTGAACACTCCTAGGTTTCCTACTCATTTGCAAATGCACACACAATTGTGGTTGGGCTGAGGATGCCCAACCACAATCAATAAATTTATCAGACGAAACCCTAGTAGTCAAGCTACTTTACTCAGTCTGCATCAGTCCTATGAGTGCCAGGTCATCAGTTGCAAGCTCAGTCTCCTCGGCTGTCCTCTTCTTCCAGCCAGAGCCAGCTGGTATGAGCTTACCTATGATCACGTTTTCCTTGAGCCCTCTGAGGTAATCTACGCTCCCGTTTATTGCAGCTTCGGTAAGGACCCTAGTTGTCTCCTGGAATGAAGCTGCAGACAGGAAGCTGCTAGTCCTCAGAGAAGCCTTGGTAACTCCAAGCAACTCATAGTATGCAGTAGCTGGGATACCTCCCTCCGCTATAACCCTGGAGTTTACCTCCATCAAGGTGAACTTATCTATAAGCTCACCGGGGAGCAGCTCAGTGTCGCCAGGGTCATCTATAGTTACCTTGCGTAGCATCTGACGCACGATTATCTCTATGTGCTTGTCGTTCGTGTTCACGCCTTGGCTTCTGTAGACCCTCTGAACCTCGTCTACGAGATATCGCTGAGCCTCTTCCCTACCATTGATCCTAAGTATATCGTGAGGATTAGAGTTACCCTCCGTCAGCTGATCCCCAGCGTTGACGTGCTGTCCATTCTCAACTCTGAGCCTGGCAGCTGCTGGTACTACATACTCTTTCTCCTCTCGAGTTATACCAGAGACTTCTATACGACCATCATTGATCACAGCTTGACCAGCCCTTCGAGCTGTTATATCAGCCCAGGAATCGCCTTCCTTCCACCTGGCCAATGCCATACCCTGCACAACTGATTGGCCACTCTCGATTAGCAACTCAGCGCCCTCTGGGAACTTATACTTATCGATGAACGGATACTCGTAGACGATCTTCAGTTTGCGAGTACCGTCCTCGTTCTCAGTGATTTCAACCGTACCGTCCTGCTCGGATATGAGAGCCTGACCCTTAGGTGTCCTGGCCTCAAATAGCTCTTCAACCCTTGGGAGACCACTTGTTATGTCTCCGGACTCTGTAGCCACACCACCTGTATGGAACGTACGCATCGTTAGCTGCGTACCAGGCTCACCGATCGACTGAGCAGCAATAATACCCACTGCTTCGCCTAGTTCTATCAGAGATCCTGTGGCCAAGTCGCGCCCATAGCACATCCTACAGACACCGAACGAGGTCTCGCACTCAAGTGGCGATCTGACTACTACCTCCTGAATGCCAAGCTCTAGAATCTTGTCTCTAAGCTCCTCTGTGATCTCCTGATTACGCTCAACTATAACCTCACCAGTCTCCGGATCGACCACGGGCTTGGCGGCTACTCGACCAAGCAGTCTCTCAGAGAAGGTAGGTATTAGACCGCTCTCATCCTCTTCATTCTTGAGTACTATACCGTTCTCCGTACCGCAGTCATCTTCGGTAACTATCACATCCTGGGCAACATCTACCAGACGCCTCGTTAGGTAACCAGAGTCTGCAGTTCGTAGAGCCGTATCTGCCAACCCTTTACGTGCACCGTGAGTAGATATGAAGTACTCCAGAACTGATAGACCCTCTCGGAAGTTCGAGACAATGGGCAGAGGTATTATTCTGCCAAGAGGATCCGCCATCAGTCCTCTCATGCCCGCCATCTGGCTGATCTGTTGCATGTTACCTCGAGCACCAGATATAGCCATCATCTTGATGGCGCCATAATCGTCCAGCGTCTCCTGTACGGCCTTGGTAAGTTCTTCCCTGGTTTCTGTCCATATCTTGATCGTCTCTCGCTCGCGCTCCTCAGCAGTGAGTAGACCGCGTGCGTAGTCCTCATCTACCATGCGGACTCTTTCATTAGCCTGAGCTATCAGATCCTTCTTGATACTAGGTATCTGGAGGTCATCTACAGATATGGTCATACCACCCTTAGTGGCATAATGGAAACCTATCCTCTTGATTACGTCTACTACCTGAGCTGTGCGCTCTCTACCATACCTCCTGTAAACCTCTGCCACAATGTTACGCAGCCCCTTCCTATCGGTGACCTCAGATAGGAGCTTAGGATCACGCCGCATCTCAGCAGGTAGAGCATCCAGGAATATAAGCCTACCTACAGTAGTCTCTACCGTCTGAGCGTCTCCATTGTTGCCCAGACGCACCTTGATGGGAGCCTGGAGGTCAATGTAGCCGAGCTCATAAGCAAGCTGTGCCTCCTCGGGGTTGGCAAACATCTTGCCCTCTCCCTTGGCTCCAGGACGAGCTTTGGTCATATAGTAGACACCCAACACTATATCGTGTGTAGGTGTGACGATCGGATCACCGTTTGAGGGCGACAACAGGTTTACCTTAGAGAGCATTCTCTCCTTAGCCTCCTGCTGAGCCGCCTGAGATAGCGGTAGGTGCACCGCCATCTGGTCACCATCGAAGTCAGCGTTGAATGCTGCACATACCAAAGGATGAAGCTGTATGGCTGAACCTTCGATGAGCACGGGCTCAAAGGCTTGTATACCTAGCCTATGCAGGGTTGGTGCGCGGTTCAGGAGCACTAGATGCTCGCTCGTAACCTCTTCGAGGACGTCCCAAACCTCCGGGCGCATGCGCTCAACTATTCTCTTGGCGCTCTTTATGTTTACTGCGTAGCCCTTCTGAACCAATCTGCGCATGACGAAGGGCTTGAACAGTTCCAGCGCCATCCTCTTGGGTAGTCCGCACTGATGAAGCTGAAGATCGGGACCTACCACGATTACTGATCTACCAGAGTAGTCAACCCTCTTTCCAAGCAGGTTCTGGCGGAACCTTCCCTGCTTGCCTTTGAGCATGTCAGACAGGCTCTTGAGCTTATGCTTGCTCGAGCCGGCTACTGGTCTGCCCCTACGCCCGTTATCAATCAGCGCATCAACCGCCTCCTGCAGCATACGCTTCTCATTACGGATTATGATCTCAGGGGCGCCAAGCTCCTGCAACCTCTTCAATCTATTATTGCGGTTGATGACCCTTCTATATAGATCGTTCAGGTCGCTAGTAGCGAACCGACCTCCGTCTAGCTGCACCATTGGACGCAGGTCAGGAGGCAGAACAGGAAGAGCCGTGAATATCATCCACTCAGGTTTATTCCCACTTCTCCTGAAGGCCTCTACAACTCTTAGTCTCTTTGTAGCCTTCTTCCTTCTTTGTCCAGAGGAACTCTGCATCTCAAGCCTGAGCTCTTCCGCAAGCTTATCAAGATCAATATTCTTTAGTATCTCAAGGATGGCTTCTGCCCCCATGCCGGCACGGAAAATATCACCGAACTCAGCCTGCAGCTGCCTGTACTCCGTATCAGTTAGCAGCGTCATGGGGCGCAGCATATCAAGAAGCCTCTTCTTCTCCTCGAGCTGCCTGCGCAGAGCCTCTTTCTCCTTATGAGCCTGCTCAGCAACCTTCTGGCGATCAGAGGAGCCCGCAAAGAGCAACTGCTCCCTCTCGGCCTCCATTAGGGCACGGGCGCGCTCAAGCTTATCGTCATACTCTCTCTCTATGCGTGCTATCACGCTCTCTACGATGTCGTGCAGCTCCTCTATCCTGGACTCGTTGATGGCTTCCCCTTCTTCCACCAACACATGCTGCCATGGCTGCCCCTTGCCGAACCATATCTGCTCAGACGCAGCCTCACCAATCATGGAAGAGAGCTGCTCTTCAAGAGCATTAGCCTCCTCATCTATCGCAGCAACTTTGGCTTTCTTCTCAGCCAGTATCTGATCCATGGATATCCTGCCCGCCTCTTCTATTCGGGCAACCTCATCTCTTGTGCTCTGGTCTAGATTTTCTATATTCGAAGAGAGCACACTCTCGATCTCAGCAGACCTGCTAGCTAGCTCCTCTTCCAGGGAAGCCTTTATCTTCTCCAAAGCTTCATTATCTACCCAGGTAACTATGTAGGAGGCGAAGTACAACACGCGCTCCAGGTTACGAGGAGACATATCTAGCAATAGACCCATCCTGCTGGGAGTGCCCTTGAAGAACCATATATGGCTGACTGGGGACGCCAGCTCAATATGGCCCATCCTTTCACGGCGCACCCTGGAGCGAGTGACCTCTACGCCGCACTTCTCACATATGACGCCTCTGTAGCGTATACGCTTATACTTACCGCAGTAGCATTCCCAATCCTTAGTTGGTCCGAAGATACGTTCATCAAATAGTCCGTCTCTTTCAGGCTTCTGGGTTCTATAGTTTATAGTTTCTGGCTTAGTGACCTCGCCATAGCTCCAAGCCCTGATTTGCTCAGGTGAAGCAAGGCTTATTCTGATAGCACCGAATTCATTAACCTGTACCATATCACTCTCCCTGCCGATCTATTCGCCCTTCTCAGGATGGCTTAGATCTATATCCAAATCACTTATGTACTCACTTTGACCATCGCTGGATATGGACACCGGCACCAAATCTTCATTGAGAACCTCAACAGACAACCCAAGGCTCTGAAGCTCTTTCATCAATACCTTGAATGATTCTGGCACGCCCGCACCACTTATTGGCTCACCCTTGACTATCGCCTCGTAAGTACGGACTCTACCAACTGTATCATCAGACTTGACAGTGAGCATTTCCTGCAAAGTATAGGCAGCTCCGTATGCTTCGAGAGCCCATACTTCCATCTCGCCAAACCTCTGGCCACCGAACTGAGCCTTGCCTCCCAGAGGCTGCTGGGTAACTAGGCTGTAAGGACCTGTGGATCGAGCATGTATCTTGTCCTCCACCAAGTGAGCCAGCTTCATGATGTACATGACACCCACAGCCACTGGCTGATCAAACTTCTCGCCCGTACGACCATCGTACAACTCTATCTTTCCATCTTCTGGTAGCCCTGCCCTGCGGAGCTCTTCCTTGATCATCTCCTCAGAAGCTCCATCGAAAACAGGACACGCCACCTTGAAGCCAAGAGTACTAGCCGCCCATCCAAGATGGCACTCCAGGATCTGTCCCAAGTTCATTCTTGAGGGCACACCTATCGGGTTCAGGATAACATCCACGGGTCTACCATCTGGTAGGAAGGGCATATCCTCTATCGGGAGTATCCTGGATATAACGCCCTTATTACCGTGCCTACCCGCGACCTTATCGCCCTCGCTTATCTTTCTCTTCTGGGCTATCATCACCCTGACCATCTGGTTTACACCAGCCGGCAGGTCATCATTTTCAACCCGCGTGAACACCTTTACGTCGATCACCTGGCCGTGCACACCATTGGGAACCCGGAGGCTAGTATCTCTAACATCACGGGCCTTCTCCGAGAATATAGCTCTTAGCAGGCGCTCTTCAGCAGTCATTTCCGTCTCACCCTTAGGTGTGACTTTACCCACGAGTATGTCGTTGGGCTTGACCTCAGCGCCTACATAGACTATGCCTCTCTCATCCAAGTTAGCCAGTGCCTCTTCGCCCACGTTGGGGATATCACGAGTTATCTCCTCCGGCCCGAGCTTGGTATCACGTGCCTCTACCTCGTACTTCTCGATATGTATCGAGGTATATACGTCATCTCTCACTAGCCTCTCGCTGATCAGCACAGCATCCTCAAAGTTACCTCCCTCCCACGGCATGAACGCCACAAGCACATTCTGGCCGAGGGCTATTTCGCCATTGCTTGTGCTGGCGGAATCAGCGATTATCTGTCCAGCATAGATCCTATCGCCCTTGTTAACTATCGGACGCTGGTTGAGAAGCGTATCCTGGTTAGTGCGAACGAACTTCTCGAGCTCGTAGGTCCTCAGGTTCCCGTCGTCTTCCTCGACAACTATCCTCTCGGCAGTAACACTACGCACGATACCGTCCGCCTTAGCTATCACCACCTGACCGCTATCTCGGGCAACCTGAGCCTCGACACCTGTGCCAACCACTGGAGAATCAGGCACCAACAGAGGCACAGCCTGCCTCTGCATGTTGGCACCCATCAGAGCCCTGTTAGCATCATCATGCTCAAGGAACGGAATCAACGAACTCGCTACACTGACGACCTGCTTCGGAGAGGCATCAACGTAGTCCACCTCATCAACTGGGACGATCATGAACTCTGTGCCTCCACGACGCAGGCGAATGCTAGCTCGAGCCTCGACTCTATCCTCAAGGAAGTAACCTCTCTCATCGAGAGGAGAGTTGGCCTGAGCAACAGTAAACAGATCTTCCCTATCAGCCGACAGGTACTCAACCTCGTTCAAGACCCTAGGCTTGACCTTGATTTCATCAAGACCTAGGGCGACTATCTTCTCAGCCACCTCCCGGGTTATCTCAGTACCTACAGGCACAACTTCTTGACCGTTGGAGTCCATTATAGGCTCCCTGGTTATATGGCCAACCATGGCATCGATAGAATCACCAGGTACCGACTTCACTACCTTCCGGTAAGGAGTCTCGATGAAACCATATTCATTGATCCTGGCATACGTTGCCAACTGACCAATAAGCCCGATGTTAGGACCTTCAGGAGTCTCAATAGGACATATACGTCCATAGTGAGATGGGTGCACATCGCGCACATCCAGACCAGCTCTATCTCTGCTAAGACCACCAGGACCAAGAGCAGACAATCTTCTCTTGTGGTTGATCTCTGAGAGCGCGTTCACCTGATCCATGAACTGCGATAGCTGGCTGCCGCCAAAGAATTCTCGCATAGCGGCCACTACAGGCCGGATGTTTATCAGGTTGTTAGGAGTAGCACTCTCAGCATCCTGGATGGACATGCGCTCCTTTATGACCCTCTCCATACGGAGCAGACCAACGCGGAACTGATTTTGTATCAGCTCACCAACCGCCCTGACTCGCCTATTACCCAGATGATCTATATCGTCCCCTTCCTCCTCGCTGCCAGGAGGTAGGTTATTCAACCTTATAAGGTTCCCTACGATGTTGATCAGGTCGCGTCCCGTTATCGTTCTTAGCCTTTCACCGTACACCCGGCTATCGATCTCGAAATCAAATGTGGGGCCATTAGACCTCGCAACTACCTCGCGTAGCTGTTCCCACTTGCGAGTGAGCTTATATCTACCGACCCTAGCCAGATCGTATCTGCGGGGGTCAAATAGCAACTGACGCAACAACGTACGAGCATTCTCAGGGTTGGGAGGATCGCCAGGTCTAAGCCTCCGGTAAAGCTCCACCAAAGCTTCCTGGCTGTTCTTTGTTGGATCTCGCTCGATCGTAGCTGCAAGATTCTGGTAGCGGCCATCGCGACTAACCTTACCATATAGAGCCCATAGCCACTCATCTGTACCAGGAGTAGTTGGGCCCATGTCGCCTTCAGCCTCAACAACCTCTGAATCTATGGCAGCAACTGCTCTCAGGAGAACGGTCACAGGAATCTTGCGCTTGCGATCTACCTTGACATATAGCACATCTTTGTTAGAGGTCTCGAACTCGAGCCAGGCCCCACGGTTCGGTATAAGCTTTGCGGTCCAGAGGGTCTTACCACTGGCTTCATCGAATACATCCTTGAAATACACGCCTGGCGATCTAACAAGCTGGGAGACAACCACCCTCTCAGCTCCATTTATAACGAAGGTACCCTTCTCGGTCATGAGAGGGAAGTCACCCAGAAATATCTCCTGCTCCTTTATCTCACCGGTCTCCTTGACCAGCAGGGTAGCCTTCACCTTCAAGGGTGCGGAATAAGTGAAATCTCTTTCTCTGCACTCCTTTTCGGTATACCTGGGCTCCCCAAAGAACTGACCGGAATCTGGCTTATCGAAACGGAGCTCCATTAGACGACCAGTGAAGTCTACTACTGGATTTATTTCATCAAAGAGCTCCTGAAGCCCTTCCTCCTTAAACCAGTTAAATGAATCCAACTGGATCTGAATGAGGTTGGGCATTTCAATGGTATCTGGTATACGAGCATAGGATTTTCTTTGAACTTTAGATGCTGGACGTGTCTGAGCTTCAACGCTAGGTCTGACCTGCGAGGTGTTCGTCATTTACTACTCTCCTCAAAACTTGGGGGAAATGAGACTGGCCAAATCTCTTGTTTTGTGAAAAGCTCTATCACAAACTCTCTCTAGATAGAATGCGGCCCTTTATAATAACAAGTAATCATCCTACGAGTCAATACTTTTTTAGCGAAATCCTCGTAGAAGACTCAAACTAGTAATATACCATAAACTGAGACAAAATAAAGGTGGATAAGCGACTAGCACGTTTTGCCATAATCACCACCCTTGCTTTTATAGTAAGCAGACTATTAGGTTTACTTCGAGATCAAATCATAGTAGCCCATACAGGTGCTAACTACCAGTTTAGCGCTTATGTATTGGCAATGCAGATACCAGACACGATATTTGTCCTCCTATCCGGAGGTGCACTTGCATCCACTTTCATTCCGAAGTTCCTCGAAGTAAAGGGCAATAAAGGGGAAAGATATGCACTGAAACTAGCTAAGGATATACTGTTGGTAATCGGTATAGGTACCCTGATCACATGCACACTCATATGGTTGTTGACACCGTACATAGTAGACCATGTTCTTCTCAGAGGATCTAACGATCCCAGAGTTCCTCAACTCACGTCGGAGTTACTGAGACTAGTGCTGCTGCAACCTATCTTTCTAAGCTTATCCACGGTAGCTACATCCATACTTCAGTCGTACGAAAAATTCCTCATCCCTGCCATAGCTCCGATCTTTTACAATCTTAGTATTATTGCCTCCGCGATATTCTTATATCCAATGTTCGGGATGATAGGCATAGCCTCAGGAGTAGTCATAGGTGCTATGCTGTTCCTGCTGCTACACATACCCCAACTAGCAAGACTTGGTTTGAGTAAAGGTCTGGGAATAAGTAGCCTAAGTTGGGAGGTAAAAGACATCCTCTTGCACATGGGTCCAAGACTCTTCTGTCAAGCAACAATACAGATAAACCTACTAATAGCTGTAGCATTCGCTAGCAGAATTGGTCCAGCGGAAGTAGCTGCTTTCCGCCTAGCCTGGGTGGTATTCTTTCTCCCTATAAGCGTCTTCAGCGCTAGCATAGGAACAGTTACTCTACCGAGGCTGTCACAGAATGCTGTAGAAAGGGAACTAGAAAGCTTTAGAAGGTTACTTCAAAGCTCTATTACCACCGTAACGTTTATTATACTTCCCGCATCCATAGGATTAGGACTAATAAGCACACAGGTGATAAGACTTCTCTACGAGCACGGAAAGTTTGGCCGATCCGATACCATAGCCACCGCAAGCATACTCTCACTCATGAGTCTTGGGATGGTCGGCTATGGCATGCTCGACCTACTACCCAGGGCTAGCTATGCATTATCCAAAACCCTGCCTCCAGTTATTAGCTCTCTGTTAGGAACGATCTGTAATATTTCTATCGTTGAGCTGCTTATCAGCAGGATGGGCATAGAGAGTGTGGTAATCGGCTTTATTACCTCGGCACTAGTCAACTCTACGATACTGATTATTTATCTATCTGTTAGCATTGGTAACCTCTTGGACAGAACATTCTTCACATCTATAGGTAAGCAGATAGTCGCCAGCGCATCGATAGTTCCGGTAATCTACGTAACGCAGCAATTTGCATCTTCAAACCTATTCCTGCAAGTATTGGCACCTGTAACCTGCGGATTAATTGTCTATGTATTAGTAAGCGTGATGTTTAGGCAGAAGGAATTAGAGATAATAGTTAGATCCCTAATACCCGAAAAAATTCTAGAGAGGGTAAGTTAGTTATGAGATTTGATGTCTTTACCCTCTTTCCACAGATGTTTCAGGGACCACTTACCGAGAGCATAATCAAGCGAGCAGTTGAAAGAGGCATAATCCAGATACATATTCATAATATTCGTGATTGGGCCACAGACAAACATAAAACCACCGACGATTATCCATATGGAGGCGGGCCAGGCATGGTCATGAAGCCCGAGCCTATATTCCTGGCAGTGGAAGAGGTTCTCGGGAAATCCCCTGAGGAAAGAGGAGATACACCCATCATTTTGATGAGTGCAAGTGGTCGAAGATTTGAGCAAAAACTTGCCGAGAAGCTATCTCAGAAAAAGCGCCTGGCCCTGATATGCGGACATTATGAGGGCGTTGATGAAAGGGTTAGGGAACACCTTGCAACCATGGAATTATCTATAGGGGATTACGTCCTAAGCGGTGGCGAACTACCGGCAATGGTGGTAATAGACGCCGTAGCCCGCCTGGTACCAGGAGTTATAGACGAGGAGTCCAAGAAGGAGGAGTCTTTTACCTCCGGGCTATTAGAATACCCACAATATACAAGACCAGCAGAGTTCAGGGACATGAAAGTCCCTGACATCCTGCTCAGCGGCAACCACCAGGCCATCGCCAGTTGGCGATTAGAACAAGCCCTTAAGAGGACACAACAAGTTAGGCCGGACTTAGCTGCTAAATGGGTGCAAGCACACCGAGCAAAGCAGAAAGAAGAGGACTGTTGATAACTGATATGCCAGTTATCAACAGTCCCATTAATGTAAGCTATTTGCTCATCCTGAAGGTAACTCTCTTCCCTCCAGGTATCTCTATCTCCTCACCAGTTCGGGGGTTTCTACCCTTCCTGGGTGACCTTTCAGTAACCTTGAAAGTTCCAAAGCCTCTTATGATCACGTCCTCCCCCTTCTCAAGAGAGGATCTGATTTCACTCAACATCTCTTCGAACACTTTCTGGACCTGCGACTTAGTCATACCAGTACGTTCTGCCACCTGATTTATTAATTCTGTCTTTCCAGGCATGTTAGTCCCTCCCGAAAACTTTTCTCTCCTGCTCACAATATATGTGAGTTGGCCGCGATTATAACATATACTTCAGCTATACTCACATAGTATATAGACCATATGCTACACGACTTTTGACTCTTAGCCGGCAAGATGCCTGCCACAATAAATAAAGTTTTATCAGGAGTGTACCTAATGATAAAGCCTTCTACGTTCTCCATAGTCGCCTTAGATCCAGCCACTGGAGAATTGGGCGTAGCCACCCAAAGTAAATTCCTAGCCGTGGGGTCGGTAGTACCCTGGGCTAGAGCCAAGGTGGGCGCCATAGCCACTCAGTCATGGGCAAACACTTCTTATGGTCCCAAAGGACTGGATCTGCTCGAGCAAGGACTTTCCCCTCAGGAGGTGTTAGATAGGTTACTAGAGGAGGATCCGGATAGGGAATTTCGCCAGGTAGGCATAGTGGACTTCCAGGGCAGATCCGCAACCTTCACAGGCTCTGAGTGCTTCCCCTGGGCAGGGGGTAGAAATGGTCCTTACTATGCCTGTCAAGGCAACATACTAGTTAGCGAAGACACAGTCATAGCCATGGAACAGACATTCAACGAAACCGGAGGAGAGTTAGCAGATAGATTAATAGCTGCACTGCAGGCTGGCCAGAAAGCCGGGGGTGATAGCAGAGGGCAACAATCAGCAGCCTTGTTAGTGGTCAAAGATAAAGGGGGTTATGGTGGCTTTAACGACATATACATAGATCTCCGGGTCGATGATCACTCATCACCTATAGATGAATTAGCAAGGCTGTTGAGACTGCATAAGCTGTACTTCCCCAGGGAGAATGAAGAGCTACTAGAGATAGACGATAATATCCTCAGCGAGATATCTAGCGCATTATCTTCTCTTGGTTACCTAGAAGATAGTAACCAAGACAAAGAATCCATCATGAAAGCCTTTGAAAAATTCGCAATGAAAGAAAACCTGGAAGAAAGGCTACGAGAAGATAACAAGATCTATCGGATCGTGCTTGACTTTCTTGCGGAGAAGGCAAGTAATCGTTGAGCATCATCAGAAGCACTAGCTTGGCCTATATCCTGCTGTGGGCATCTGTACATCAGAGAGGATTCATTAGGAGTAGACTATAGAGTAATGATAATGAAGCATCAATCATCCACCTCTTGGACACCACTGAAAAAGATATATCTATTGTTCTTAGTAGTGACGCTATTGCTAGCAGCCTGCAGTATAGGGCAGGAAACTGGCAGCCAGAACAAAAGCAGTACGCCCACGGAAGTTAGCAGTGTACCGAGCCCGAGTCCTGCCGCGAGTTCCTCTCAAAACCCTCCTCCTAGCCCGACCGCCACACATATAAGCAACTCATCTAGCAGCAGCGCTAGCGCAAATCAAAACAAGCATACTAATATCCCTCAATTCATCCGGCAGGAGGGGGATCTAAGCATACCGGAAGTAGTGCACATGGTGAAGCCTTCTGTAGTGGAGATAATAGCGTGTGAATTTGAGAATTGCAGTCGCGGTAGCTCCGGTACTGGATCAGGCTTCATCATCGACAAAGAAGGTCACATAGTGACGAATAATCATGTGGTGGAAGGTGCTCGCCGCGTAACAGCCATACTTTACGATGGTCGAATCAGAGAAGCCAAAGTCGTGGGCACAGATCCCCTCACGGACGTAGCCCTAATAAAGATAAACGACAACAACTTGCAGCCTGCGAAGTTAGGAGATTCCAGTAAGGCACAGGTAGGAGAGACCGTAGTAGCTATAGGTAGTGCATTGGGATTGATGGGCGATCCTACCGTCACCGTAGGGGTTATTTCAGCTTTGGATCGAGCTCAGGAGGAGCCAAGCACGGATCCGACACAGCCTGGAACCAACCTATATGGACTAATTCAGACGGATGCTGCAGTCAACCCTGGTAACAGCGGCGGGCCCTTGCTTAATCTCAAGGGCGAAGTCATAGGCATAAACACGCTTGGGGCTAGACTAACTGAAGGTGGAGTCCCCGTTCAAGGTATAAACTTCGCCGTATCGATCAACACAGCCAAGGATGTTGTCCAGGAGATACTACAGAAGGGAAGAGTTACCTATCCATATATAGGCATATGTACGACATTCATCTACCCTGAGGATGTAGTACGCCAGAACCTTCCTAATGTAAGAGGTCAACTAATAACACCCTGTGCACCAGGAGTTCCCGGAGTGAGACCTGGTACACCAGCAGCCAGGGCTGGTCTGCAGGAAGGGGATATAATCGTCGCCATAGATAATCATAAGATCAGCAACGAAAGCGACTTCGTCAGGATACTTAGAGAGCACGAGCCTGGAGATAGAATTACCCTAACAATAGAAAGAAACGGCAAGAAGATTCAAAAGGAACTAGTACTAGCGGAGAGACCATCTAATTCATAGTTCATAAATACTACAAAAACGAGAGTATCCCACAGGTAACATAATAGACAGAACCTGTGGGATATCTTTGTAGGGGCTGAGAGTTTATATGCGTAGGAACTGGGCAGATGTAGTACTCGAATCCTGCACGATCTTCGTATTGGTTATGGCTCTTTCTTACCTAGGAAGGTCAAAGTTCAGAGATCTTGTGCTAGATCTGGGTTGGCTGTCCTCTCACGGCCCCACCAAAGCATTCGCGGAATGGTATATAGCAACACCTGGGCATGCAGCTATCAGCTGCTTAGTTATAGCTGTAGCTATTAGTAGCTTATACATACTCTCGCAACTCATGATATTTAAAGCTAAAAGCTAGAAGGGGAGAGGATTAACCTCTCCCCTTCTAGACATTGGAGCGAGGGACGAGACTCGAACTCGCGACCTCTTCCTTGGCAAGGAAGCGTTCTACCAACTGAACTACCCCCGCATCATCCTAGGAGCGGGCAACGGGAATCGAACCCGTGCCTGGTGCTTGGGAAGCACCTGTGATACCTCTTCACCATGCCCGCTTGTCAAGGTTCATCTCGATTGCATCGATAGTATAGAAAGAGTACAGTCTTGGTGTCAAGACCAAGGTGGCTATACAAGACCTATCGCTTGGAACTGTAGGGATCCAGTACATCACGAATACCATCTCCTATATAGGAGAGAAGGATAACCAGAAGGACAAGCATAGCACTGGGCACGAAAACCTGAAACTGAGATTGAGAGAAGAACTTAACCGCGTCATTTATCATCCTGCCTATGCTTGCCATCGGAGGCTGAGTTCCGAGTCCAAGCAGGCTTAGAACTGATTCGTTAATTATTACTCCCACAGCATCCAAGGTTGCAGCTGTAATGACCAGGCCGGTAACGTTAGGCAACACATGATTTAGGAGTATACGCCGGTCCGTTACGCCCAAAGCTCTAGCTGCTAGAATAAATTCGCGCTCTCTTATAGAAAGTGTTTCACCACGCACAAACCTGGCCATAAGAGGCCAGCTTACCAGGCTAAGCGCCGTAGCTACTAGAAGTAGCCTACCAATACTCCCAAAGTGCTTGGTAACCCAATCCCCCCACACTGCAGCAACTAATATTGCCAAGAGCAAACCCGGAAAAGCAAAAAGCATATCCGCCAGGCGAGATAGCAGGTTGTCAACCCACCCTCCCAGGTAGCCTGCTAGTAAGCCAATGGTAGCTCCCAGAAGCACATTGATCGCTTCTACTACAAGTACTACCAGCAATGAGACCCTTAAGCCCTGCAATAAACGGGCAAGCGTGTCTCTTCCCAGGTTATCTGTTCCCAGAGGGTGAGAAAGAGAAGGTGCGCTATTAATAGCTAAAAAATCGGTAGCAGCTGGGTCGACTCTATATACAAAAGGGCCTATCAAAGCAGCTAACACTATAAGCACGAAGACAATAAAACTTACGAACGTAACTCTGTTGCGGCGAAATCTCTGCCAGTAGCTGTCTCTGACATGTGATGGCTCTGCTAGCAGCTGGATTGCAGATTCTTCTTGAGCCTGCATAGATTTCTTCCTAACTCACCCTTATTCTGGGATCCAATATCATGTAAGCCATATCTGTCAATAAATTCATGATAACTACAGCCACACCAAGGAGGATAGTAGTTCCCTGAATAACTGCGTAATCCCTCTGCTGAATCGACTGAACAGTGAGGAAGGCTATACCAGGAACATTAAGCAGGTTTTCTACCACAAAAGCACCTGTGATAAGAAAAGCTACTGAGGGTCCTATTACCGTGACTAAAGGTAGCATAGCGTTCCTAAAAGCATGTCTCCAAATTACCAGTCGTCTAGGCAGCCCTTTGGATCTAGCAGTACGAACGTAATCCTGGGTAAGCACCTCGAGCATGCTATTGCGTGTAAGGCGAGTTATATAACCAATATTGGCAGCAGCCAATATTACGACTGGTAAGACATAGTGCTGCCATGTTCCCCATCCAGCAACCGGCAAAGTAGGCAATCCAGCACTGTTCATAAACCTTATTATCTCCCAAGCAATAGGGATAAGAACGAATGAGGGAACAGCATAAAAAGCCAAAGTCAAAAATACTATTGACCTATCTACCACGGAGTTATGCTTTATGGCAGCAATGACTCCCAGTGGTATCCCAATCATCAATCCCAGAACTAGGCCCAAGCCACCTACCCTAAACGAGACAGGTACCCCTGACTTAATTAGATCCCATACGCTTCTACCCTCGTATCTATAGGAGAGTCCAAGGTCACCATGCAACAATCCCCATATATAACTCAGATATTGGGCCCATAACGGCTTATCCAATCCATACTCATGTCTTAGACGAGCGTATGTGGTTGGATCCTGGTGAGGCCCCATCAGTATAAGGATGGGGTCACCAGGAGCTAAGTGTCCTACCATAAAGGTTATGAACGTCAAGCTAAAGAGCACGAACAGAGCACTAAGCAGCCGTCGTGCTATAAACGATCCCATTGCGTTCGGCCTTTTATACAGTCACCTTAGACCAGTCAGGAGCCATTATGCCCTGACCAGTAAGTACAAGCCCCTTTACAGAAGGCCTGATCAGAGCAGTTACCAGTGGATTGTACAAAGGTAACCAACCAACCTCGTTTATAGCTATCTGCTCAGCCTGATTATAGAGCCTGAGTCTTTCCTTGAACTGAGAGCTAGCGCTCATAATATCGGCTTTCTCAGTTAGTTCATCGAACTTTTTATTGGACCAATGACCGTTGTTGTTTGGTGACTCAGTCTGTAGTTGCTGTGACAAGAAGTTTTGAGGATCTGGATAATCTGCTCCCCAAATACTTAGGTAAAACTGCAATCCTTTCGTAGGGTTCTCGCGAGTAACATCCAAATTCTTTGAGAAAGTACCCAACTCCATGGGCTGCAAGTTGACTTTTACACCTAGGTTAGTCTGCCACATGCTCTGCAATGCCTCGACAACACGTTCATTGTCGCCCTCCTGACCATAAGCAAGAGTTACATTAATAGAGGAGGGGTCAATCCCAGCAAGCTTTAGTTCTTGCTTTGCCTTATCTGGATCATATTCTAGACCCTTCACAGGCAAATCAGATCCTGGAATTCCCTGAGGCAATATACGATCGGTAGCGTGGACCGTACCGCCTAGCACTTTCTCCGCTAATGTATTGCGGTCAGTTGCGAAAGCAAAAGCTCTTCTGACGTGGACATTATCGAATGGCTTCAGCTTATTGTTGAAGCCTATATACCTCACAGCCAGAGCTGGTACCTCCTTGTAGTCGGGCTTGCCTTTTACGTTAGGAATCTCCTGCGCTGGGATACCATCCTGCCCACCCCCTGTAATATCTAACTGACCGGTTTGATAGAGTTGATAAGCAGTCTCGCTGTTTTGAATAAATGGCATCTGTATGTTTATCTGTGGTTTGCCCTGCCAATAATAGGGGTTAGGCTCGAGAGTCATGCTCTGGTTGTGTTTCCACTCTTTGATCCTGAAGGGTCCTGTGCCGAAAGCTTTGTTTGTCCAATCCTTACCACTCTCAACCAGCTTTCGGGGAGCAGCAAACGAGTACGGGAAGGTCATCAGGTCTAGGAAATAGGCTATAGGTCTTTCTAGGGTTATCTCTAACGTCTGCTTATCTATAACACGGACACCTTTAGCCTCTTTTGCCTTGCCGCTTGCTACGTCCTTTGCACCCAGGATATCCTGTAGCTGGAAAGGAGCAGCAAAGCTCTGCGTAGTTGGAGTCAAGGCTCTATTGATTGCATAAGCAAAATCTTCGGCGGTGCACTCCGAGCCATCTGCATACTTGAGACCAGTTCTGAGCTTGAATGTATAAACTGTACCATCTTTAGATACTTTCCAACTCTCCGCAGCGTCTGGCACAACCTCTAGCTTCTCATTAAGTTTGACCAGTCCAGAGAACACCAGGTTGATAATAAGAATGCTCTGAGCATCCTTAGGGTTAGCCGGATCTATGCTAGATGGTTCAGAAATACCTGTATTAGCCCACCTTAGTACCCCTAAAACTGAAGGAGTTGCCGCACCAGATACTTGAGTTGCAATTGGGGTGCTAACAACAGATACAGTCGGGGATGCGCTTGGTACTGTAGTCGGAGATGGGCTGGGAGACGAAGGAGGTTGCGAAGGATTTGGAGTTGCAGTTGGACCAGTGATGGATATTCCAGTAGTCGGTGTAGCAGTTGAGGATTTGCCACAGGCTGCCAACGCAAGCAGAGCACTGGTTTTGAGACTTAGCCCCAGGAACTTTCGTCTGTCCATATCTTACTCTCCTGAGAGGATTATGAGGTTACCACTGTTGAAGAAGCGGGCTAAGATTAGTATAATCCTCGCAAGCTTCATCATCAAAAAGTTAGGGGTTATCTGCTCAGCCGCAAGTATAGAAATAACTAATCCTCACCAGAGAGAGTAGACCATTCTCCATCGGGATGAATCAGCGCATCAGACTCTACTTCTCTGTACTTCCTGACTTTACCCCTACCAACCCCCACGTAGTGTAATCCTGCTTCCTGAGCCTTCAATGGATCTAGAACATTCCTGCCATCGATAATGATCGGCGTGCGCATAATAGAAGCCACTCTCTTGAGGTCGATGGATTTGAACTCTGTCCACTCAGTAAGTAGCAGTACAGCGTCCGCACCCTCAGCCACCTCATATACATTTCTGCACATCCTGACATTGGGCAATCTCCTTGAGGCCTTGGGCATGGCTACTGGGTCGTAAGCCTTTATCTCTGCACCCTCCTGTTCGAGCAGTCTCATAATCTCTACAGATGGTGACTCGCGTATATCATCAGTGTTGGGCTTATATGATATGCCCCATACGCCTATAGTTCGCCCTTCGATATACCCTAGCTGCTCCCTTAGCTTGAACAGGACTCTACGAAACTGGTGAGTGTTGACATCCATCACAGCCTTCAAGAGCTTGGGATCTGCTCCATGTATCGCTCCAAGATGTGCCAAGGCCATAACATCTTTAGGGAAGCAAGATCCACCGTAGCCTACGCCAGGACGAAGGAAAGCTTTCCCTATCCTTTTGTCCAATCCCATACCTTCGGCGACTACCGAGACATCAGCCCCAACCTTCTCACAGATATCCGCTATCTCGTTGATAAAGCTTATCTTGGTAGCAAGAAAGGCGTTTGAAGCGTACTTGATCATCTCGGCACTCTTGGTATCTGTAATAAGCACCGGGGCATCAATTGGTTCATACACCTGCCTTAAGCGCTCAGCAGCATACCTGTCTTCTGCACCTATCACTATGCGATCCGGGCTCATGAAATCCGAGATCGCTGATCCCTCACGTAAGAATTCAGGATTAGACAACACCTGAACCCCCGCTAATCTAGGATTGACTGTCGATATCAGCCTCTGCAAGCTCTGGCATGTACCAACAGGGGCCGTACTCTTGTTCACCACCAGCACATCCGAAGACTGTATTACCTCGGCGATCCTGGCTACAGCAGCTCGTAGTATGGTCACATCAGCGGCTCCATTGGAACTGGGAGGAGTAGGTAGACATAGAAAGATAAAATCTTTATTTATCAGCCCTTCACTGTAATCAGTAGTAAAGAATAACCTGTCGCTGGCAACATTGCGATGTACGAGCTCCTCAAGCCCAGGCTCGTAGAAAGGAATCTCCCCTCTTCGCAGACCATCAATACGCTCGACATCTATGTCTATACAAATCACTGAGTTGCCCAGCTCTGCGAAGCATGCACCAGTTACAAGTCCTACATAGCCAGTGCCTAATATTGCTATCTCATGCACAATCCTTACCTCGTAAGGTTATTAGTATTCATCACCAAATTTTCAAGGCAGTATATCAACCCTGTAGCAGATTCTTGCAACCTGCATCTTATATTGCGTGATCACCAATCACAACTTTACAATATTACGTGTCCAAATTACTTATCGTTGCTACTGCAGATAATCACCTAAGCAAACACTACGCCAAGCTAACTCCCCGCAAGCTAGAGACTAGAAGATCCTGGCTGCAGAGATCCTTTAAGGCGGCAGTTGACTATGCCATCCAACACAATGCCGATATATTCGTGCAGGCAGGAGATCTATTTGATACTCCTAACCCTTCCAACGCCGACTTGGATTTTGTGGCCTCCTGCTATAAGAGACTCCTACAGAGGGGCACAAAGATCCTGGCAGTAGGAGGGAATCACGATACGCCATCCAACCAAAGTGTGCAAGGTGGAAAATCACCACTAGCCCCGTTAGCGACGCTTGGCGCGCTCAGCTTGCCAGAACGCGGCAAACCATATCAGCTCAATGTTAACTTTGAAGGAAAAAATCTAAGTATTATCAGCTTCACACCCGATTTTGACAGCCGCTCAACTGATCCCCTTGAAACTGTCCTGGATCTCGGCTTAGAGCCAGACATCTTAGTAACTCATGCTGCAGTCGAGGGGCTTACACCTTCTATGGAAAACGATCCTGTAATCAAGTTCGAATCTATTAACAGGGCTCAGCAGCTCAGGCTTGTGGTCACTGGCCACATACATCAGCATCAAAGATTTCAGCTTGGTAGGGTCCAAGTGCTTATACCAGGGGCTACCGAACAGATAACGTTTGGAGAAGCGGGTAATCCTACGGGATTTGCTGCAATCAAAATATCTTCAGACATGAAGATAGAGATACAGCACGTAGATACTCCTCACCAGCCAAGAATCAACCACAACATATACATTACTGATGGAGACACGAACCTACATGAAAAACTCCTCTCAACTATCCTGGAGTCAGCTTCGCCAGACACACTCATGAGGTTAGTGTTATCGGGAGATATCTCAAGGACAACTTATCGATCTCTTGCGCTGGCACAGCTGCTGAAGGCAGGTCAGGAGGCTAATTTCCACTTTGAGATAGATACCACACGCCTGCTTGTGGTAGAGGAGTTTTCAGCAGGTATATCCAGAGGACTGAGAGTATCTCAAGTCGACGGAATCCGCGAGGTGGCTGAAGAACTGATAGGCGTCACAAACGAGCCCTCACAGGTCGATTTGATCCAAAAGGCAAGAGATCTCATACTGGAGCTTTACAACGAGTGATTACACTAGGGGAATTGCAAATCACCAATTTCAAAAGAATTAGGTCGCTCTGTATAACTTTCCCGCGTCAAGGAACAATACTGGTAGAAGGGCCAAATGAATCTGGGAAGAGTACCCTCTTTGAGGCCATATACTTTGCTCTTTATGGTCAACCCATAGTCACAGAGACCAATAGGAAATCTCTGGACGATCTCATAACTTATGGTGAAAACCAGCTTCGAGTAAAGTTATCGGTGCATACTGACAAAAATACCCTGTACATAGACAGGACCGTGAAAAGAAGCAAAGGGTCGACGATTACACTCAGGGTAATGAGCGGGTCTGGGATAGAAGAGGTTATAAACTCCGTTAGAGCAGCAAACAGCCGGATAGTACAGGAACTTGGTGGAATCGATGGCTCTGCTTTACTTAACTCCTGCTTAGTAGAACAAAAAAAGCTCTCCAAGCTTGAGGAACTAGATGCCAAAGAAAGGCGAGACTCCCTCATGAAGATACTCAACTTGGAGAAGCTCTCGTACATCGAGGACAGGCTTCGAGTACCCAAAGGGGAGATAGAGCAGCTCGATGCACTGAAGATTAGGTATGAACTTGCAAACTGCCTGTCGCAGAAGGAGCAGTTGCTGGTATCACTTCAGGAGCTGGAAGAAGACTACAGGAATGGGCTCATAAACATGGCCTCCAGCCAAAGCAAATCACTGTACTCTAAAATAGCCAGCGCTAAGAACGACCTTGGGCAGGCTACGGAGTTACAACAGCTATTAGCTCGCAAAAGGGAGCTCGAAGGAACCATCTCAGCTAATAAGCCCAATAGGTCATTCCTGGAACCTAATACCCTAGCAGCTTTATTTCTATCAGTAATTATCCTGCTTGTAGCATTGTTCGCAAATATAAGTTGGTTCATCAAAGGTCTATTACTCATAGCCTCTGTAGCCTTTATAGCTTACCTGGTGGTTAGCAATCTAAGGAGGTTAACCTCAAAGGACGCAACTTCTCAAGCTTCAGAAGCTCAATTATTGGCACTCGATCGTAAGGTCAGTGAAATAAGCACTAGTCTTGGGTTGAAAGATCTTAACGACTTACAAGACCTGGTAAACCATAGGAATATGCAGATAGCCGAATATGAGGCACAGATAAAGTTCCTGCAAACCAATCCTGAGATGGTGCTTGGTGTAGATTTGCAAAGTAGAAAACAAAAGATCGATCAGATAAAGCAGGAAATACAAGTACTTGACCATAGGATAAATTGGCTCAGAAGCGAAATACCTTCTGGCGAAGAAAACTTGCGCTCTCCTCAAGAGTACAAGAAGGAGATAGACAGGCTTGAGGAGGACATAAGAGTACGTGAAATTGCGGTGCATATCCTGCAAGAGTCAACCAAGCGCATAATCTCCAATGTACTACCTGATACTGAGAGGAACATGAACCTGCTTCTACCCGTCCTCACCGCTGGTCGGTACCACGATGCCAGAATAAGTGAAGATTACAAGATAGAAGTCTGGGACGAAGAAGCTGGTCGATACGTAGGGAAAAACATCTTCTCAGGCGGTACCAAGGACCAAATGAGCCTTGCATTGCGATTGGCCTTTGCCATCGCCAGCCTGCCACAGGAAAGGGGCACTTCACCAGGATTCCTGTTTATGGATGAGCCCCTGAGCTCGTTCGATGAAGAGAGGACGCAGTCCCTAATAGACCTGGTAACTATTGGAGAGCTGGCGAAGATATTTCCACAGATATGCATAATATCCCACAGCAAGTCCTTTGATCCGGGTACATTCCAGTACTTCATACGTATGGAGGATGGCAGAGTTACCTCTAGCAACCTAAGTAGACGAGAAGAGTTAAGCCTGGCCTAAAGAATGCTATAGCGACCACTAGCCCAACACTTATGGAGGCGATATGTGGGAAGAGCATCAAGATGACATAGCCATCGTAGCGAAGAACGTCTGGAAGGAATTCGATGGCACTCCAGTAGTCAAGAATGTGTCCTTTACAGTCTCACAGGGAGAGATCTTTGGCTTCATAGGACCTAGTGGGTCCGGCAAGACAACCATGGTAAGGATGCTAGTTGGGTATTATCTCCCTACGAAGGGTGATATAAGAGTACTTGGCATGCCTCCTAACAAGCTTGGACGAAAGGGTCGCAGGAGATTAGGATACTTGCCCCAAAGCTTCGTACTTTATCCCAACTTGTCAGTTATGGAGAACATGCGGTTTGCTGCATCCCTCTATGGGTTACTCCCTATACAGAGGCGAAAGTACATAAGAAACACTTTAGAGTTCCTGGAGCTTTGGCCTCACCGAAAGAAGTTAGCAGATGATCTCTCTGGAGGCATGCAACGCAGATTGGAACTTGCTGCTGCGTTAGTACACAATCCGGATATTCTGTTTGCAGATGAACCTACTGCAGGCATAGATCCAATCCTTAGAGAGCACATCTGGGAGGGATTCAGGCAACTCAAAGGGGAAGGAAAGACTCTCTTTGTTACAACCCAGTATGTTACAGAAGCAGAATACTGTGACCATGTAGCCCTAATGTCAAATGGACAGATAGTAGCTTACGACACCCCTGAAAACCTCAGGAGGACAGCTATAGGTGGGGATGCTATTGATGTTGAGCTAGAGGGCGTCATTCAAGGCGACTTAGCAGACGTAATACAGTTTGAAGAACTGAAAAGAGTTGAAAAACTTTCGGATAACACTTGGAGATTTTATGTGAACAATGCTAGCTCAAGCGCGCAGGTGCTGGTCACCTGCCTGAACTCGTGCGACATATCTGCAAGGTCCATAAAAGAGTACAGACCTAATTTTGACGAAGTCTTCGTAAGACTGCTACAGGGGAGAGAAAAAACAGCCCCAAGCGAATCGGATTCTACCCCCCATTGATTCTGGAGCGAACTATTGCCATCACCTCGCTGGATTTGGATCTGGCAGTGGATTCAATTTCCTCTGCCCGTCTCCTATATCCATCCGCCTGAGTACTATCCTTCATCAAGTTACAATTTATGTACACATTCAGAAGTGCTCCCCTCGCTGCTGCCTCAGCCATCAATGCAGATACACCAGCATCACTAACTGCATTAGCATTGCCATTACCTGCCACATACTCAGATAGCTCGAGCACCTCCACGCATTTCTGAGCGATAGTCAAAGGCACCTCACAAGCTCCAATCAATGCCTTTTGTATCTCAGCATTCCTTGCAGCTACCTGTTCTTCGGTATCTTTGGGCAATCTGAATGCATTCATTAGAGCATTATAAGCTTCCTCATCATCATGCATAAGCTGTAGCAAGGAGGACCTGAGTTCCCCACAGGAAGCTACCACCTTCCTCATATCCTCCTCAAATTGCATATATTTCTTCTTCCCTATGGTGAGGTTGGCCACCATAGACGAGAGTGCAGCTGCTATCGCCCCTACAAGTGCCGAGGCTGCACCACCCCCAGGTGTTGGTGCACTGCTGGCAAGGCTGTCAAGAAACTCTTCCAAATTCACCTCAGACCTCCTAGAAAGTATCGACATTTCTACAAGCTGACTAAAACTCAAGCTTGGTAGGCCAAGAGCATGCGAAGCAGCTCCAAGAGCCACACTAGAAGGCATTAGGCCCACAAGCTCACTACTGACCACGTAGGTTCCCTCCTGAGCAGCCAGCTGCTTCACCCTCTCAAAAACCACATGTAGTGGGGCCTTTACCGGGTCAACTATATTCATTGATACCTGAGCAAGTCCCAGGCTCTCCAACCATAAGCCCAATGCCCTGACACCCAGCATACCTCCAGAGGATTCTCTTATTCTGAAGGCTATCCTTCTTGCTACAGAAACGTCAGGTGTACCCAGAACACAGTTAAAGGCTATCAGTGGTCCCCTGGCACCTACAACACAAGCGCCTGCTGTCGGATGCGGCATGAAAGGGCCAAAATCTGGTTCCAGGAAATTCCCAGCTAGTATGGCTTGGGAATAAAGCCTTCTAACATCCGGTAGAGCCCTGTACTCGGGATGCCTCGCAGCCCACTCGTACAGGTATACAGGAACTTCGAGTTCATTTCCTACTCTAGATGCAACCTCAATTGCCGCCTTTACGCTATCCTCCTGAGTAGCTGCTCCAAGCGGGACAAACGGCACTACATCCACAACCCCTATTCTGGGATGCACACCCACGTGGTACCTTATATCTAACAACTCCACAGCCCTTCGTATCATAGACATTACAGCTTCAACTATTTGGTCAGCAGGAGCAGCCAGAGTGACAACTGAACGGTTATGGTCAGGATCTGAGTGTATGTTCAGGACGTAAGCTCCCAATGCTCTAGCAGCTGAGGCTATTGACTCTATCTTCGCCCTATCTCTGCCCTCGCTAAAGTTGGGTACGCACTCGAGCCATCTACCTAACAACTGCAGCACCACCCAGCATTTTGATATCGAATCTCTCAAGCATTCTCACTACAGCTTCCAAAGGCAAGCCCACTACATTGGTGTATGATCCTTCCATCCTCTCCACCGGCGAGAAAAACTCATCCTGAACAGCATATCCCCCAGCTTTATCCATAGGGGAGCCAGTTTCCACGTATGAGGCGATTTCCCCATCGCTATAGTTGCGCATCTTTACTCGAGTCGTCACTACGCTGCAAAGCAGCAGCGTTCCGTCACCAACACAGACAGCGGTATGCACTAGGTGTTCTCTGGCTCGGAGTGACTTTAACATCTCGAAAGCTTCCTCTCTGGAATTTGGCTTTCCGAGCGAGCGACCGTCGAGATCAACAACAGTATCAGCAGTGATCACCAGGTAGTCTTCAAAGCCAGATTTGGATACTACATTCCCCCACTTCTCATAGGCCAGTCGCCGTGCGAGATTCCATGGACTTTCACCTGGAGCAACATCTTCAGGAATATCAGGTGAGAAGATCTCAAACTGAATCCCCAGTCCAGAGAGTAGTTCTTTTCTACGTGGTGAGGAAGAAGCCAAAACGATCTTTCGATGCAGCATTCCATAGATAGACTAGCAAAAACTGTAAAAGCTTGAGTACAAATCCTAGTAACTGTAACTCCAAGTTGATAGAGTCGTTAGCGTGAGTGGAGAAGAAAGACAACTCAAGAAAATAAGAATAACTCTTCTACCAGCTGCCCAGAGATTTATCCTCAATGCAGATAAGACCCTAACGGAGCAGGAAGATAGCGCAGCCATGGGGATAGAGTCCCCATGTGACGGGGCAGGGTTCTGCGGGAGATGTAGAGTCCGCTTTCTTGAAAACGTCCCACCACCAACAAGTTGGGACAGGCTACACTTTGAGAGCAAGGAGCTATCTGCAGGCTTTCGCCTGGCCTGCAAGGCAAAACTAGACTCGGACTCTATAGTGGTAGTACCGAATAAGCCCGGTAAGGTGCGTATACAGGGCAAAGAGTACAAATACAACTTTGCACCTAGCGCGCAAAAAACAGTAATACATGCCTCACTATCAGATATTACAGATGATAACAGGCATATCCTGCCTATAACTATCCTGACAGCTTACAGGAAGGAGCTAACATTATATTCTGTCGGGAGCGATCTAACAAAGACGGAGCCCGGAGCAAGTAAGAAACAGTGCCAAGGAGTGGCAGCAGTCGTAAGAAACAGAAGAATCTCTGTGTGGGCCCACGATCTAGAGAGTGGCGAGGAGATCTTCACGGATACAGTCAAGGAGATCAGTAAGGGTCAGTCTCTGCAGGGCTTGCTAAGAGCAGCTTGTCTTAAGCACGGCAGACGACTTTCTGACATAAACGACGCACTCATAGTAACAGACGGAACCCTGAGGATAGATGAAGAGGAAGGCAACTATAAGATCTTTGGACGTGAGAAGCCTTCCATTTGCGGGCTTGCGATTGCTTCGATGATGGGAGCAGATATACAAACAGACGCGCCGCACATGCTTATGTCCCTGGAACCCTACCCATGGATTCTGCTCACCGTCGGAAACAGATGTCTACTCACCTGGGACTACAATGGCTTCTTCAGGAAGGATCTATTCAATTTTGAGCACGATATAGCTGATGAACTTAAACCAACCTTTGCACAGGCAATCGAAGCCACGATAGCCTTAAAAAGGATTGATCTAATTGATGATAAAGGACTGCTCCACCCCACATCCCCTAACAGAAAGATCCTAGAGATAGAAGTCCTTGATATAGTCCATAACGACAAGAACCTATCTATTCGAATTCGCACACAGACAGATACATTCCTGCTTTCCCAAGCGCACATACGGCAAGTTCAAAGGATCAAGGGGGTACTTGCAGATCTTCAGGATAAATTGCTCACCAAGGCAGATATAGATAGTAATGAGTTGGTGAAGATAGTGTTAGCAGGTAACTCCCTTGGATTTGCTTCTCAGAAAGGTCTGAAAGATCTAGGTATTCTGAGAGCATCCGAAGGCACAGTTATAGAATCCTTCCCTGATGCTGAGGCATTTGGCGCAAGGCTAATGTTGCTTTCGTCTCGAGCTTACAAGGACGCTAACAGGCTATTGGAAACCATCGAGGCCACCCCTAATCCAATGCTAAGCAGGGACTGGGCATCTAACCTCTACATCTCAACACAGAGCAAAAATAGCCACAAGCTAAAGCCTAAGGAAAAAGTCCTTTAGAAGCTCAACAGGACTTGAATTTGGCAGCTATGAGTTGATAGACTTTTTATGCGCGGAAGTGTCGGAATTGGCAGACGAGCATGACTTAGGATCATGTGCCGCAAGGCGTGTGGGTTCGAGTCCCACCTTCCGCACCTAAAGCGAACAAGACATATAAAAATAGCTGGAGGTGATTATCCTCCAGCTATTTTTATATGTAGGACTGGGCTGTTGACACACCACGCAAGCTGGAATCGTATACAAGGCCAGCTAACAGGGCTGCTTATTAACTAACGAAGGCAGCTTTCAAGCCCCGGAAAAACCAAGGCCTGAGAAACTAAAAAATAAAGCGGGGAACCTAAGGTTCCCCGCCCTGGTGGAGATGGGGGGAGTCGAACCCCCGTCCAGAGGCTTTGGACCGAAACATCCTACAGGCTTAGCCGATCTTTGCTTTCTCGCTTGAGTACTCCCGACCGGCAGGGTTACTCAAGCCAGCCGGATTTAGTCTTAGGCGTTCGCGCTCCGGCAAGCGCTAGCGCCGCACTCCGGTTTCTCGACGCCCATCTCAGCTCCACCGGAGAAGGAACTGAGTGGACGTAGCCGCAGCTAAATTAGGCGGCTAGAGCGTATTCTGTGTTGGCAGTTGTTTTTTTGCCCCTTCGTCACGGGGTCGAGGCATCCCCGGCCTGCAGTTTCGCGCCCTACACCCCTGTCGAATCCGGTCATCCCCATGTTTTCAAGGTGCCTATCTAACTCTATGCTTCATAGCCGCCTGGATCTCTCTTTGAGCATCCCGCTCGGCTATAGCCTGACGCTTGTCATACTCGCGCTTGCCCTTAGCAAGGGCAATTTCTATTTTAGCAATCCCATTCTTAAGATACAACCTTAGGGGCACCAATGTATAGCCCCTTATCTGCTGCTTGCCCGCCAAGCTAGCTATCTCTTTACGATGCAGCAATAATTTGCGAGGTCGAAGTGGATCATGATTGAAGTACTTCCCACTCTGTTCGTAAGGAGATATGTGCATGTTGTACACCCAAGCCTCGCCATTTTCGACTCGAGCATAAGCATCCCTTAGATTTACCTTACCCTGACGTATGGACTTAATCTCACTACCTGTGAGAGCTAAACCAGCTTCGATCTTATCTTCTATGGCATAGTCATGAAAGGCCTTACGGTTAACAGCAATAGTCTTCTGCCCTTCAGCAGATGATTGTTGAGTCTTTGACATTTCCCCCTACCTTAGCGCCCCTGTTCTCTACCGAGAGTATGATGATAACACATAATGTATAATCGCTGTGATGTGGTCCAAGGATCATAACAACCAAACACTAAGATGTATTTCATGCCTGTTTATCGTCTTTCTGCTCTTGATAGCAGGGATTATTGTTCCCATATCAACAGCCAACGCTGCATTACCCGCATCTAACGCTGTCGTCTTGCCATATCCGGAACCTGAGATAACTGCCAAATCAGCTCTAGTAATGGATCGTAGGACCGGTAAGATCCTATGGGCCTACAAACCTAACAAGAAGTTAGCCATGGCCAGCACTGCCAAAATGATGACGGCCATCCTTGCTCTACAGTATGCCGATCCAAATGAGGTCATCAAAGTCTATCCTCGTGACCTTGTAGGCGGATCCACTGCTTACCTGCGTGCAGGAGAAAAGCTAACCCTGACAGATCTCCTCAAGGCAGCCCTTATACCATCCGGTAATGACGCAGCAGTAACAATAGCAGATTACGTAGGACGAAAGTACCTGGGTGGGGTAGGGGACAATGGTATCCAAGTATTCGTTGATGAGATGAATGCTAAGGCACATGAGTTAGGTTTAGACCATACGGTGTTTCGTACTCCCAACGGTTTCGATGCTCCCGGGCAGTATTCAACAGCCTTGGACCTAGCCAAACTGGGGAGGGAGCTGCTCGATAACCCTCTACTGTCTTCGATTGTTGGAACTTATAGAACAAGGGTAATCGGACACTTGGGGGGAAAGCCTGTATATCACACGTTGGTATCCACCAATGATCTATTACCCATATATCCTGGTATGCAGGGTATCAAGACAGGCACTACGCCCGCAGCTGGAGAGAACCTAGTATCTTATGTGAAAAGGGGCAATATAGAGCTTATAGCGGTTGTATTAGGATCGCAAGACAGATTTGCCGATACTAGGGCTATCCTCGACTGGATGTTCAGTAGTTACTCCCTCGCAGAGTCGATTCTACCTATAACTTCGCCAACGACTGCGCATGTAAACTACCTTCAGATGTACCCCTACTATCTGGAGGCTAGAGGTGAATGAGCCAATACGTCTACACAAACTGCTCGCACAGATGGGCGTTGCGTCCAGAAGAGCGGCGGAAAGAATGATAGCTGAGGGGAGAGTCTCAGTAAACGGTCGTATCGTCAATACACCTGGAGCGATGGCCAGTCCTGAAGACGAGATCAGGGTGGATGGCAAGCTGGTACGACAGCAACCCAAAATGAGGTACATACTGCTGAATAAGCCAGCAGGCGTACTGAGTACAGCAAAAGATGAACGAGGCAGAAAAACGGTTATAGATCTACTCGGACAATCTAACCGCGTCTATCCGGTGGGCAGGCTTGATAAGGATTCTGAAGGATTGATGCTACTCACCAACGATGGTGAGCTTGCCCAAAGGATTACTCATCCACGCTACGGTGTGCACAAGCAATATATGGTAGAGGTAGAGGGTTATTTCTCGGATAGATCGCTTCAAGACCTGCTGCAAGGTGTGGAGTTAGAAGACGGCTTCAGCAAGCCGCTAGATGCCAAGATCATCAGCAGATCCCGTGACAAGAGCAAGTTACTTATCACGATGGGTGAAGGTAGAAAGAGGCAGGTACGCAGGACCTTAGCAGCATTGGGTTACAAGGTAAAGAGGCTAACGAGAGTTGCACTGGGCCCGCTGAGCCTAGGTAATCTCAAACCTGGTGAGTACAGAGAACTAAGTGATCAGGAGGCAAAATGGCTAAGGAGTCAGCTGGGGCTAACTCCAGAGATATCCAACATTCAGCAAAACCACGGACGATAGCCATAGACGGGCCATCTGGAGTCGGAAAGAGCACCATAGGCAGACTTTTGGCGGATCGATACGGATATCTATTCTTCGATACAGGGGTTCTCTACCGAGCACTAGCGCTCAAGGCAATTGAGAAGAACGTAGATCCCACAGATGAAGAAGCTCTGGCTAATATCGCATCAAGTATGAGAGTGGACGTATTACCTTCGCCTGCAACTTCTCACTCCATGTATAAGGTAATAGTTGATGGAAGCGACGTTACCGACAGGCTACGCTCCTCTGAGGTCGAAAATATAGTCTCAATCGTATCAGCGCACCCAAAAGTAAGACAGTCCTTGCTGGAGCATCAAAGGCGTATAGCGAAATCTGGCCCGAGCGTAGTCGTAGGCAGAGACATAGGCACAGTCGTCCTGCCGGATGCACAACTAAAGATCTATCTAGACGCCGCACCAGAGGAGAGAGCCAATCGAAGATACAGAGAGCTTTTATCTCGGGGGGTAAACACCACCTACGAGCAGGTGCTCATGGACATCCACCGCAGGGATAAGCTGGACTCAAGCAGGGCAGCTTCTCCACTAAGGGTACCTAAGGATGCGGTAGTAATAGATACTACCGGTAAGAATATCCAGGAAGTATTAGCAGAGGTGGAGCATTGGATGTAAAACATCAACACAGTACAAACCGATCTCCAAAAGACCGACTCTCACATATAATAGCCAGGTGGATTATAGTCCACATAATTACCCCTCTAATGGTCAAACTAGAGGTCATAGGTAGGGAAAACATCCCCAAGGAGGGTCCATTCATAGCCGCTGCTAATCACCTGAGCAACCTTGATCCTCCACTACTGATGTCGCAGTTGCCACGTGTTCCCAGAGTAATGGCCAAAAGGGAGCTATGGAGGTTTCCAATAGCCGCAGCTTTCTTCAACTGGGTTGAAGCCATTCCTATCAAGCGTGAAGGATACGATAGAAGAGCTCTTCGGGAGGCTGAAGAGGTGTTGGCTTCAGGAAGACCTTTTGGTATTTTCCCCGAAGGTACCCGCAGCAGAACAGGCAAGCTACAACCAGGATTACCAGGAGTAGGGATGCTAGCGATCCGATCTAAGGTACCTGTGGTTCCAATAGCCTTTATAGGTACTAACCAAGTTTTCAAGGGGCGCAAATTCCACCCAAGAACTAGAATAAAGATGATCATAGGAAAACCTATTTCTCCCGAAGAGATACAGCAATTAGGAAATGCCAAAGCTGTAACAGACTATATCATGAGCAGAATAGCTCAAATGCTTCCACCAGATATGCGTGGGGTATACTCTGAAGAAAAATTCGAGAAAGAATCTGAGAGAGATCTATCCTCTAGGGAGGAACAGAGTAATGTTTAGAGCCGCAATAGTAACTGCATCGGATCGAGGTTTTGCAGGAGTCAGAGAGAAGGACGAGAGCGCAGAAGTTATACGCGATATGTTAAAGGACCTGCCAATCGAAATCGTTTCGTATCAAGTAGTGCCAGACGATCTAAACAAGATAGCCTCAACCTTGTTGACACTATCCACCCGTGAGGACGTTCATCTCATATTGACCACTGGAGGCACAGGACTATCACCCAGAGACGTTACACCTGATGCAACACTACAGATCATAGACTATGAGGTACCAGGTATAGCAGAGGCAATGAGATTGGAGGGATTGAAGCATACCCCCATGTCCATGCTCTCGAGAGCAGTTGCTGGAGTAAGATCTGACACCCTAATTATAAATCTGCCAGGCAGCCCCAAGGGCGTAAGGGAATCTCTTTCTGCCATCATACCAGCTTTAGTGCACGCGCTGGAAAAGCTCTCAGGAGATGAAGAAGATTGCTATCCACAACCAGAAAATAACTAGAACCTCTACAACGTAGCATCAGAGTTCCCATAAAATACTGTATAGAGGAATTACTATTAGCTAAAATTTGAAAGCGGATAGCTTATTCATATACACTCTAGTGTTAGGTAAATATTTAGTGGGGCAGGATTGATAAGGCCCATTCATATCACGGACCTACCGTATCTAATCAGGCGGCAGCGACTCACGTCGCTAGATATGCCAGAAACCTCGGTTAGAGGCTTCTCTCCAGTAGTTTTTGCTCTCAAGTCTTCACTTTATCCCATGAGAAAGCACTACCGAGCTTTCGCCTATACTACCCCAACCCATATAAGAAGCATATGCTATACCCATACAACTCAGAACGAGGACACACTGCACCTTGTAGCCCTTGGAGAGTTTGGAAATTATTCTCCTAAGACAGAAATCTACAGAGAGAAGTTGTTGTCTTCTGTGTGCGCTTGGGCTGTGAGGGAGGGCAAACAGAAGGTAGTAGCTAAAGTGGCAGAGGATGACCCTCTTGTTGAGGTACTGGTAAGTCTAGGCTTCACTAGAGTCACTGAGGAAAAAGTATTTAGCCGCGAGATATTCAATGCAGGATCCGGTCCGGCTACACCTGAAACTAGCCTGGCTGAGCAGGACATATGGGATGCATGGAGGCTATATAACCACACAGAACCCGCAACGATAAGAAGGGCTGATGGTCTGACTCCGAGCATGTGGAAGCGTAATCATATGGAGAAGACCCAGCGCAAGGAATGGATTGTGCGAAACCCGGAAGGTAACCTTGCTGTATACGGTAGTCTGAAAAGTGGGAAAAGGAATTATATTCTGAATTTCTTCTATGACCCAGATATCCCAGAGTTAGAGCAGAGCCTGCGCCTAGCCCTAAACCTGGGTATCAACAAGATATCGCAAATAGGACATGTTCAGGTTTATTGTACAGTCAGGGAACATCAGGACGAATTGGAGTGTTTATTAAATGATGAAGGGTTCTCTCTCCTACATAACCAATTACGGCTTGTCCTGTACACTACAGCATTCGTCAAATCCAAAGACAACCAAACAGTACCGTCAGTCGAAACAAACCCGGCAGCTCTCCAGACAGGCTTCTTCCAGAAGAAAGATACTACACAAAAAGACGCTATAATTTAGTTATGTCAATAAACGAGGTGCTTATGGTGCACGAACTGAGATACGAACACAACGAAGAATACACAGTAACAGATGATCTGGATGCCATGCTTGCGGCTATTCCACCTCGTATCAGCAGGCCTCTCAAGGAGATGCCTGACCTACCTGATTTAATCGAGGTGGTAATGGACCTTGGCAGGCTACCTGAAGCTAGGTTTCCACATAGAGAGGTTACCCTAGGGGATAATGAGGTAACCCATGAGGATCTACGCTATGTCATAAGCAGGATCGGAAGCTTCGGGGACGATAACAGAGCGGGAATCGAGAGAACCCTGCATCGTATAAGTGCTATACGCAATCGTAAGGGAGATGTGATTGGTATCACATGCCGAGTGGGCCGGGCGGTTATGGGCACGATAAATATCATTCGTGACCTAGTAGAGACCGGCAAGAGCATCCTGATACTTGGCCGTCCTGGTGTTGGTAAGACCACCATGCTGCGTGAAGTCGCAAGGGTACTATCAGAAGACCTGAGAAAACGCGTGATAATAGTCGACACTAGCAACGAAATAGCTGGTGATGGTGATATACCACATCCAGCGATTGGACGTGCAAGAAGAATGCAGGTACCCACACCTAGCATGCAGCATGCTGTGATGATAGAGGCCGTGGAAAATCACATGCCCGAGGTCATCATAATCGACGAGATCGGGACTGAGCTTGAGGCAGCAGCAGCGCGTACTATAGCTGAGCGAGGCGTACAGCTGATAGGTACAGCACACGGTAATACGCTCGAGAACTTGATGATGAACCCTACCCTGTCGGACCTAATAGGCGGTATACAGTCCGTCACATTAGGCGACGAAGAGGCTAAGCGCAGGGGCACCCAGAAGAGTATCCTCGAGCGCAAAGCTCCTCCGACATTTAATATCCTTGTAGAGATACAAGATAGGGATAGGGTAGCCATACACCCAGATGTGGCTGAAACGGTAGACGCTATCCTTCGTGGCTATGAGATCAAGCCAGAGGTCAGATGGAGAGACGCTACTGGCAAAGTACATATCGAGAGAGGCGTAGCCTCGTATTTCCAGGAGCGTCCCTCCAGACGCCTCGAAAACAGGATGGACAGCGGAATCGATAGAAAAAGTGTCCCAGTAACTACTGAGACACAGAACATCCCGAGAAACACCAAGCAGGAAAGTGAGGAAACACTGCCCGAGGCTCAGGAGCCTATAATCAAGCCGAAGAAGGTCTATCCTTTCGGTGTAAGCCGCAACAAGCTGGAGCAGGCAGCTATCAGGATGGGAGTCCCTATCATAATAGTCAAGAATCTTGACGAGGCAGAAGTAGTTATTACAGTAGATAACTACTACAGAAAAGCGCCTCCAGCTATAAAGGATGCTGGGACGAGAGGCAAATCCGTATACGTACTGCGAACCAATAGTGCTACACATATAGAGCGCCTGCTGTCCAGCTTGTTTCACATACCGATTCCAGTAGACCCAGTACTGTCGGCTCAATACGAAGCCGAGGAGGCAGCACAGAAGATCCTGAACGATGAGGTTCCAGCCGTCAAATTATCTCCTCAAACACATTCCATAAGGAGAATGCAGCACCAGATAGCTGAGAGATATAATCTCCAGTCGCGTAGCAGCGGCAAAGAACCTTTTCGAAGCGTGACCCTCTTCAAAGGGGAGTAGGGTGTTCATAACTTTCGAAGGACCGGAGGGCAGTGGCAAAACTACTCAAGCTAGAATGCTTGCCACTGCCCTTGAAACACTGCAATGTAAAGTAGTACTAACCCGCGAGCCTGGGGGCACACTCGTAGGCGAAGAGATTCGAAAGATACTGCTCGGACCTTTAGGCAAAGATCTTGACCCTAAGTGCATTCTCCTGTTATTCTCTGCCGCAAGAGCACAGTTAGTCAGGCATATCATCAAGCCTGCAATAGACTCAGGTAAGATAGTCATATGCGACAGATACGCTGACTCCACCAGGGCTTATCAATGGGGGGGTGATGGGATACCAAGGGACGAAGTAGAAAGAGCCATACAGCTAGGGACTGAAGGCTTGGAGCCGGACATAACTTTCTACCTAGACTTAAGCCCGGAAGAAGGACTAAGACGACGCAGAACCGATTCGGCCAGAGGGGCAGAGAGCGGCTGGAACTCCATGGATGCCAGAGAGTTAGAGTTTCATCAGAGAGTTAGAGAAGCCTATCTATCCCTGGCTAAGGAGTACAGTTCAAGATTCTATGTAATAGATGCCGCAGGGCGCATCGAAGATATTCACAGGACTATAATCGAGATCGTCAACAAGAAGCTACAATCGCGCATAGGAGGGAAGGTTTGAAGTTAGTCATTGCAATTATCAGCAGTCGAGATACCAATGCACTGCTAGATGCACTCAACCGTGAGGAGATAGGAGCAACGCTCATCAACTCAACTGGAGGATTCCTCCGAGAAGGTAATGCTACCGTCTTTATTGGAGTGGAAGACGAGCGAGTAAATAGAGTCATCACCATTCTGTCGCAGACTTGTAAAACCCGAACTCGATTAGTAAGCCCCTCAATCCCGGCCATTGAATCCGGCGAATACTTACCTACCGGGCCTATAGAAGTAGAGGTGGGCGGCGCAACTATATTCGTCCTGCCCGTAGAAAGATACGTGCGCATATAAGTACCGAAAGTGAACACCAGCTTATACGAGCTTGTACGGCTGGGGCTGGCTCTTGCTGGGGCATTTATAGCCATGATATGGATAGCATTAGCCCTTTGGACGTACAAGGACTCGCAGAGCAGATCAAACAACATTCTAGTCCCTATACTCTCAACCATCCTGGTAGCAGCCACTTTCTTTATAGGATGGTTGATATATCTAATGCTGCGCCCCAGTTATACCCTTGAGCAGGTACGCCTAATAAAGCTCAGAGAAAGAGAATCACTCGCTAAAGCCTCTGAAGTAGAACTATGCCCAAGGTGCAAGACGCGCGCACAACCAGAATTCAAATACTGCCCGATCTGCGGATTAGATCTTAAGAGCACTTGCCCAAACTGCAGACGGTCGGTCCGAATTACATGGAACATATGCCCTTACTGTGGGCATCAGCTTGAAGACCTAGAAACCTAACAAGTCTGTGATATAGAAATAAGTTACATTATGTCTTATAATTATTGTCCACATAGCGTATCTATTCCCAAGGCCGGAGGTCACATTATGCATAACACAGACACCTCCCGACAGTGCGCAATATGTGGACATCCTCTACCCGAAGATCACTTCTACATCGAGGAGCGCTGGAGCAAGAGTGAGGTAGAGAGCAGCCACATAACCCCTCAGAGACTTAGCAGGTCACAGATAGATGATCAAGGCAGATATGTATTTTACTTCTGCCGATGGAGGCATCTAGGAGATTTTCTCTCGGAGTGCGGCTTGACATCTACCCAGCGTAGAGAAAGAGATGAGCACGCAGACTCCACCTACCAAAAAGCCTAGATTGTCTTCAGGGCTATTCTCTTGCCTTGCAGGCGCGGAAAGCTCACGGCACTCCCACCAATAAGTGGCATTGCGTACTCCACAAACGCCTTTGTAACGAAATTGCCCTCTGGCGAGATGTATTCCTCAGGTAAAAGTTTTTGCTGGTTGGCTATCTTCTCCAGCTCTACCAGACCAGGCTTACTCATATAGGGGTCGTTTGATATCCGTTCTATGGTTACCATGCGGTTGGTAGTACCCTTGGTAACCTCTTCTACAGCATATCGTCCCACCATATAAGCCTCTTCCAGATCCACCTGGCTAGCCATTGCCATAGACATCCTCTGGATGGTGCCCGGCTTATCGTACCGAGCTCGTAGTCCCAGATCACGGCTAACAAGATCAGCAAGATAAGCTGCGGTGCCTGAGATATACTTGTGACCGAAAGCGTCTTGACTAAATACCGGATCAACCCTAGCTATATGGTTGCCGTTCTCATCTCGCACTGTTTCGGCAACTACAACCAGCACATAGCCGTACTTCCGATAGCAATTCTCAACGTCTTCCAGAAACTTCTCCCTAACTAATGGCCGCTCAGGCACATATATAAGATGTGGCGCATCCGTCTCTCTGACCTTACCAAGGATCGATGAGGCAGCTACCCATCCAGCATCCCTACCCATAACCTCTAGGATCTTGACTGGATCTACCCTACGCATGGCTTCGGTGTCTAGACCAATCTCCTGGGTGACTGTGGAGATAAATCGAGCTATGCTTCCATAGCCGGGAGAGTGGTCTGTGTATGGAAGGTCGTTATCTATGGTCTTCGGCACAGCTACCGCATATAATTCGTAATTTGCTGCTTGAGCTGCTAAGGCTATCCTATGGGCTGTATCTGCGGAATCGTTACCACCTATATAAATAAAGTACCTTACATCCAGAGAGCGCAGGATCTGTAGAGCTCGATCTATATCATCATCAGAGAGCTTGTAACGATTGGAGCCTAGTGCAGCAGATGGTGTTTTCTTGATTTCTTCCCATACACCGTCAGGCTCAGCTCGCAAGTCTACTACCTCGCTACGGAACAAACCTTCCACACCGTGCAACATACCGTAAACTTCACCCACAGCAGGACTCTTCAGGGCAGTCTGAACCACTCCGACCAAACTGGAGTTTATAACCGCCGTACAGCCACCGGATTGACCTACTATCAGGTTACCTTTTACAGCCAACTTTACCTCCGCTCCTCAATAATCTTATGGCAGCATCCACCACAGATTCGGGATCTATATCTCCAAGATCACAGGCTTGAGAAACATTACCCATTTTATGCCCCACATATAGAGAAGGCTTCGGTCTGTTAGGTGCCCTTATGCATACAGAGGGTGGTGCACCTATTTCTTCACATGGCCCCCAAGCCCGCTCATTGGTGGGTCCCCACAGTGAGACTATCTTGGTGCCCACTGCCTCGGCTACGTGCATAGGACCGGAATCGGGACCTATATAAAGGTCACATCTAGAAAGCACTGCAGCTAGAACTTGCACGCTAGTCTTACCAACTAAGTTTACCAGCTCTGTCCTTGAGGCTTTGATTACCTCCTCAGCCCCTCCTACCTCTTCAGGTCCTCCAATAAGGATGAAGCTACCACCCAAAACTTGATGTAGTCTATCAATAACCTTGGCGTAAAGCTCCGCACGCCATGCGCGTCCTGGGATCCATCCTCCTAGACCATGGTGCACAGCTATTAATGGTCTAGCTATGTTATTTCCCAATAAGCTATCAACCTTGGCGTAGGACTCGGGACAGACCTTTATGCCCAAATTGCCACCACTTGCACAAGGCGCTAATGCTAGTACTATATCCCGCCAGTAAGCTCCCTCACATTTGGCTCCAAAACCCTGGTCAGGCAGGGAAGCGTTGAGAAACCACCCTCTACCATTATCAATACCAGCCCTAAGAGGTGCGCCCGATGCAAGTGCTATGGAGAACAACTTAAGGGTACCCAGAAAAGTAGTCATATGATGGGCAAAAATGACGATATCGTAGTGTCGTCTGTATACGGACCATAGGAGCTTTATCCAAGCGATGATCGACCGAGGTGTGAAAGCCCTAATGCCCTCTATGAGCTTCCGATCAAATGTTATTACTTTGTTGACTCTTTCATCACAGGCGAATACTTCACCTCCGGCACTGCCGAGTAAAACATCTATACTGTATTCAGGCAGGCAGGAGCTAGCTGCATCCACAGCCGCAGTCAATATAACTGCATCGCCCAGGTCCCCTAGTTTGACAATAAGTAGGCGCCTGCTCAAATACTATTCACTCCCAGGCCAGTCGCCTAGAGCAAAGATGAATCTCCCCTCAGTAGTGACAGTATCACCCACCCTGGCTACTCCTTTACCTGTGCCGATCTTACCTCTGACCCGATCCAGGACCACTTCAAGAGTAAGTACATCCCCGGGCTTAACTGGTTTCCTGAATCTTACATCATCTATACCTGCGAAGTAGGCAAGCTTGCCTCGATTTTCCTCCATGCCAAGTATGGCTACAGCACCCACCTGAGCCAAAGCTTCCACCTGTAACACACCAGGCATTATGGGCATACCAGGAAAGTGCCCCTGAAAGTAAGGTTCATTAGCGCTCACGTTTTTTATTCCTACTGCACGTACCCCATATTCTATCTCGATGATTCTATCCACTAGTATGAAAGGATACCTGTGAGGGATTATCTTCTGTATTTCTTCAGCTTCAAGCACAGTAACCTCCAAAAGCTATTTCTTACAGGACCATTCTAGGGATCTATACTTATCGTTTGCCAGTTGCCCTGCAAGCTGTCTTTCGTAACTGGTGAGATCACCTACACACAACTGTAACTGCCAGACAAGACTAAACCCCTCAATCAGGGCTTTTTCCACGTCTTCTCTTTCCGGTACAAAACCAAGAGCCTCCTGCAGGCAGGTTGCCTTGTTCTTGCTGGACTGAAATGCTAACAGTCTGGTGTCGTTATCTGGAAAACTCAGCCCCATAAACAGCTTATATTGAGGATCCGTTAGTGGTATTGAACCATGTTGGAGGAGGGCTTTCCTTGTTCTAGTCTGAGCACTACCTATCAGCTTACGACCCATGTAAGTTAGCTCGTATTGTGAAGGTATTGTAGAGCAGGCAGGATTAGTCCTGAGCAACCTGGCATCCCCCTTTGGAGCAAGCTGTACATCTGCCCCCAGAAGCCTTAGACCAGCAACCAAACAGGAGGATATCTTCCTATAACTCTCAGTTACTGAACCGCTCACTCGTTCATCAGACAGAGGCGCTGCTATACTGTAGGTAACCTCACTTGTGCTGTGATAAAGGGCCCTACCTCCGGTAGGTCGTCTTACCCAAGTTATACCAGGAATAGATCTTGCATCCTCGTTTAAGTCAGAATATGGTTGAAATCTTCCTAATGAGTAGCAACCAGGTGACCAACCATAGAGCCGTATAGTAGGAGGAGCCTTGCCTTCATCTACGGCCGCTAGCATGGCCTCATCTATGCCCATATTGGTAGCACCATCACAAGCACGATCTAATATCAGACGCCAGCTTTGCATGACAGAAGGTGTACTCCTACAGGAATTCCCTTCGCACTATTGCATCAGCCACAAGGCACACGTCAAGCATCTGCTCAACATCATGCACTCGCACTATATCAGCTCCAGCAGCCACGGAAAGTGCTACAGTTGCGGCCGTGCCAAACTTTCTCTCCTGAGGATCTTTCCCGGTTATCCTGCCGATAAACCCCTTCCTGGAAGTACCTATCAGCACGGGATAACCCATTGACTTGAACTCTCCAAGACGAGCGATTATCTCTAAATTATGTTCAATAGTCTTTCCGAAACCTATACCAGGGTCTATAATTATGGATTCTCTACGCACCCCTGAATCCAGCGCCCTACTCACCCCGGCCTCTAGTTCAGAATAGATCTCGCTGATGAGGTCATCGTATTGAGGATTGTCCTGCATATCTTTTGGTGTTCCCTTCATGTGCATCACAACCACACCAGCTTCATAAGCAGCTACTAGCTTAGCCATTTCTGGATCGCGCAGGCCAGACACATCGTTAATGATATCCGCTCCCGCTTCCAGAGCAGCCTGTGCTGGACCCAAGCGGTAGGTGTCCGCTGAAATAGGGACATCAGTCATAGGCCTAATCCGAGATATCAGGTCTTTGAGCCTACTTGCTTCCTCTTCCTCCGGGATAGGGTCTGATCCCGGCCTGGTACTCATTGCGCCTATATCGATGATATCTGCTCCCTGATCGAGGAAGGTCTCCACCCGAGATACCGCCGCCGATATATCCTCCAGGCCATCGCCAGAGAACGAATCGGGGCTTATATTGACAATCCCCATAACTAGAGTCCGAGATCCCAGCTCTATAGTCTTGTCCCTGGCGTATAGCACACTAGGGGTATTCATCCTTAGGACATTACGAATCTGTCTTGAAAGGTCTTTATAGGAACTGGCCAAACGCCCAGCCCACCACTCACATCTCTGAGAGCTGCCTATCACCAGGGCTCCTTCTTTTCCACTCAAGACAGCGAGTCCTTCATTCTCAGCATATCTGAGAATAGCATCGTCTAAGCTTTCTTCCGACGATACCCTAAGAACCACAGGCTGGTAATCTTCGTCTGTACTAATCGTTGCTCCCAGCCTGCTAGCTTCAGCTCTAATGATATCTGGTCTTGGGGTTATCCTACGAACAATAAATCTCATCAGTCTTCCTCTGGCGGGCAGTATACCATAACTAAATGACAGACATGCACTCGGTTGACTAACTATAAGCTATAGACCAATAATTGCTCCACAAGGAGGTAACAGGTGTACAGGAATAGGATAGAAAGAGCTCAACAGATAATGAGAGAGCGAGGAGTAGATGCTCTGATCCTGGGGCCAGGATCGGACCTCTTATACCTCACTGGTTACAACATTCATTCAAGCGAGAGATTGACCGCTCTGCTGGTCTTTGCACACGCCGACCATAGGCTATACATCCCCGAGCTAGAGGCAAGCAGAGTCACTGACCCATCACTAAGCCTTGTAATTTGGAAGGAATCAGAGTCTCCTACCAAACTGATATCAAAAGAGCTAGCTGCACAGGGTGTACAGACGATAGCAGTAGGAGACCAGCTGTGGAGCATCTTCCTCCTAACATTACAGGAAGATATAAAGCATGTCAGGTGGATACCTGCAAGCACAATACTCGCACCGATGAGACTGATAAAGAACGCCGAAGAGGTAGAGTTCATGAAACGGGCGAGCAAGGTGGCGGACCGTGTATGGGAAAGGATCTTGACGATTGATCCCAGGGGACTCACCGAACGTAAGATGGCTCAGATAGTATCCGACTTGCTTTTAGAAGAAGGTGCCGAGGATATAGCCTTTAACATAGTAGCCTCTGGGCCTAACAGTGCTTCCCCACACCACTCTCCTTCTTCCAGGACAATATCAGAAGGGGACATGGTCATATTTGATTACGGCGGTCCTTTGATGGGCTATAACTCAGACATAACTCGTACCCTACATGTTGGGAGAGCTGATGAAGAAGAGCTGAAGGTTTACAAAGCTGTTAAGGAAGCACAGCAACTAGCCTTCCTGGCAGTGAAGCCTGGGATTCCAGCGAGAGAGGTAGATAGGGCTGCTCGGGATCACCTTGGATCGCTAGGTCTAGACAAATTCTTCATACACCGTACTGGGCATGGGCTAGGATTGGATGTGCATGAGCCGCCATACATAACTCCTGATAGTGATCTACAACTTCAAGAAGGAATGGTCTTCAGCATTGAGCCCGGGGTATATATCCCCGGCAAGTTTGGAGTCAGAATAGAGGACATAGTGGTAGTAACACAACAGGGTGCCGAGCGTTTAAACCTGGCAACAAGAGAGCTTATAGAGGTCTAGTCCTGATATGTGCTTGCATTGGAGGCAGGCAGGATATATACGCTAACAGCCAGACCTTACACGTACATGGTGATAAACTAATAAGTTACAATTCAATTGTTGATTACGAGGGATTAAGCATGTTGCTTCAACCCCAATTGGTACATCTCTTGCAGAACTAGGCCTAGTTTTGTAACCCTATGACCCATAGCATTAGGAGGGGTCGACCATGGCGCAAAAGACGAATACCGAGCTTGAAGAGGCCATAAAAAGATTGATCACCCTTGGGAAGAGCAAGGGTCATGTAACTGAAAGAGATGTCTTCGAGCTTGTTCCCGAGGCCGAAGATAACATTGACTGCTTTAATCAGGTCAGTGATGCTCTCATTCGGGAAGGAATAGAAGTTCTTCCTGAGGAAACCACAGAAGCAGAAGCCGGACCAGAGGAAGATCTGGACCAGACCCTAGAAGAACTGGAGAACGACGGTTATCTCACCGATGCTGTCAAGATTTACCTTCGAGAGATAGGGTCTGTTCCTCTTCTTACTCCTAAGGAGGAGGTCGAGCTAGCTAAGAGAATAGAGAAGGGCGATACCGAAGCCCTACAAAGGTTCGTCCTGGCAAATCTTCGTCTAGTGGTAAGTATAGCCAAGAGATATGTAGGACGAGGTCTGCCTTTGTTGGACCTAATACAGGAAGGTAATATCGGCTTGATGCGAGCGGTCCAAAAGTTCGATTGGCGCAAAGGGCACAGGTTCAGCACATACGCTACTTGGTGGATTAGGCAAGCCATTACACGTGCTATAGGTGATAAGTCCAGAGAAATCAGGCTTCCAGCTCATATAAATGAAGAGCTCAATAGAATCAACAGGATAAGACAGCAGCTCTCACAGACTGTAAATCGTGAACCCACACCTGAAGAGATCGCGGAAAAGGCTGGCACTAGTCCAGAGCGGGTAAGAGAACTCCTTGGGTACTTACAGCAACCTGTATCTCTCGATACGCCTGTCGGGGAGGAAGCAGATAGTACTCTTGGGGAGTTCGTCCCTGACGTTCGAGCCAATCCTGAGGAAGAAGCTACTGATGAGGTACTCAAAACCGAGATGGATAGAGTACTGGATGAGGTGCTTACCCCTCGCGAGAAACGCGTCTTGCAGCTAAGATATGGGCTTGGTGATGGTCATACTTATTCGCTAGAAAAAGTGGGGAGAGAACTAGGAGTCACCCGCGAGCGAGTGAGGCAATTAGAGAAGCAGGCACTTGAGAAACTCCGTAGAGGCCCCGCTATAAGAAAGCTTGCCGAATATATGGAGGAACGTTGATACTCAATCTGGAGGTATAGGCATAGTTGGCCGCACACAAGACTCAAGTAAGGGTAAGATACGCACATACTGATCAAAGTGGTGTTGTATATCATACACGTTATATAGAATGGTTTGAGGCAGGCAGGTCCGATGCAATGCGTGAGCATGGTATGCCCTATAGTGAAATAGAAGCCTTAGGCATCCTACTGCCCGTAATAGAGGTCTACGCGCGTTACCATAGGCCTGCTGTATATGAACAGCTACTCGATATCTGGACCTATGTAGGAGAACTTACCCGGACTAGAATTAGATTTGACTACCGAATTACTGTGGCCGAACAAAATGACCCATTAGTCACAGGTTATACTGTACATCCCTTTATAAGCAGAGATAACAAAATACTTCGACTGGACCGTATGCCCGAATTATGGCAAAGGCTACAGGAAGCCGCACGAGAGCTCTCTCACGATGCTGTGCATTGAAAGTCCTTGCTGTACATTGAAAATCCTTTGACCTAAGGTAATCTTCTTGCCTCAAATGAACGCAGTTCAACGTATCTTCGGAGCAGCACTAAGGCAGGTAATATTTCCCGCGCTGTATAACTGTCTGGCTGTTATATATGATCCGATCAGTTTCTTAGTATCCGCTGGACAGTGGAATACTTGGCGACTATATGCTCTAGATTACATACGAGGCAAAGAGGTCTTGGAGATAGGTTTTGGCACGGGCAGGCTGCTTGCTGCTTTGTACTCGCTTGGCTACTACGTAACAGGTATTGATCCTTCCACTAGAATGCATGCTCTGGCTAAAAAGAGGCTGCCTGAAGAGCTCACTAAATCTAGACTTATAGTCTGTAGAGTGCAAAAGATGCCATTTCCTGATGCATCTTTTGACACAGTAATCAGTACTTTCCCTACAGAATATATCCTGCAGGAAGACACATTCAGAGAAGTTCATCGCGTCCTTAGAGAAAATGGCAGATATGTGATAGTGCTCTCGGGAGAGTTGTTGCCAACGAATTGGTACAACAAGGTACTTATCAAGGTATTTAGTATCCTCGGATACAACACATGTCCAGCCCATATCTACGATAAAGTCCCTTATAGAAAGTATTTCGTAGGCAGGCGCATCACGCGGCAAAACAACAAGAGCCTTGCACACATACTGATCCTCGAAAAGGTCCCCAACTAGACATACGCTCAGGCATTCTACATTAGCGCTCAAGACAATGGCACGTATATTGCAAAACTTACAGCCATCCATCTTCCTTTACAACATCCCTTGACAGTCGGTAAGTGAGGTACATGGAGGATTCGAAATGGCAAGTATTGGTTATTCTCTTTCATGCGAGGAGCACAGACCTAACGACCTAATAAAATATGCCAAGATGGCAGAAGAGGCAGGATTTGAATTCGCCCTTATATCCGACCATTTTCACCCATGGACGGATAAGCAGGGGCAAAGCCCTTTTGCGTGGAGCGTACTTGGGGGGATAGCGCAGGTAACAGACAAGTTGATACTTGGTACTGGAGTTACCTGTCCCATCGTGAGATACCATCCCACAATCATAGCTCAAGCTGCAGCCACAATAGCCGATATGATGCCAGGTAGGTTTTTCCTGGGATTGGGCACAGGAGAGAACCTGAACGAACACATACTTGGACAGCACTGGCCTGAACCAAAGATAAGGCTGGATATGCTCCAGGAGGCCGTAGAGATCATAAGAAAGCTATGGGAAGGAGGATACAAAAGCCACTACGGGAAGTACTTTAAGGTAGAAAATGCACGTATCTATACCTTGCCCGAACAGCTACCTCCGATAATGATCGCCGCATCCGGCACTCATAGTGCACAAGTAGCAGCTAGCATAGGCGATGGCTTTATAGGTGTTGGCCCTAGTGGCGACCCCATTGACGCCTTTAACAAGAATGGCGGCGCAGACAAACCTAAGTATGGGCAATTGACTGTCTGCTGGGCAGAGAGCACTGAAGAGGCCGTCAAAACAGCCTATGAATGGTGGCCTAATGGAGCTCTGAAAGGCGACTTGAACCAAGAACTACCCTTACCACTTCACTTTGAGCAAGCATCTAGCATGGTAACAGAACAGGATGTAGCTAAGTCTATAACGTGCAGCTCAAATCCAGATGACCATTTAGCGGCTATACAACAAATGTTGGACGCGGGCTATACCCATGTATATGTACATCAAGTGGGCCCTAATCAAGATGGATTTATAAGATTCTATCAGCAGCACGTTCTTCCAAGATTACAGTAATCCCCTCCATTTCTATTCTCCTAATCAATAGATGAAGGTAGCCAAATGTCATAAGCTACCTTCATCTATTGATTTATTTCATAAATGTTGTATGCTACTAACTATTCTCAAGCTAGATAAGGGGAATTAATAAAAAGCGAGGGGATAGAAGATGAAAACAAAAGCAAGGTTGTGGATTTGGTTAGTAGTATGCCTAGCCATAGCGCTGTCCGGTTTTTCGATCTCATACGGGAAACAAACTTCGGATAGCACTACTAGTAAACCGAGTTACACCACCGAATACGCATTGGTTCAGTTAGTTGGAGACCCTCTCTCAACCTATTCAAAGACTAAGCCACTCCAGGGAAAGAAGATAGACTTCAACAGTTCGCAAGTCAAATCATACCGAGCTTTGCTGGCAGAGAGAAGGAACGAATTCAAGAGCTGGCTACGAGAGAATGCACCTAATGCTAGAGTTACGGGAGAATATGATCTTGCACTCAACGCAGTGTCTGTGAAATTAAATGGGACGAGCCTTGACACGTTACGTAAATCTCCCCTAGTCAAGACTGTTGAGTATGAGGGGCTTTATTATCCCACAGATGCTAACGATCCGGACCTCAACATCATCAACGCACTGCAGGCATGGGCACAGGGCGGTGGACCTGCTAATGCCGGCAAGGGAGTCAAGGTAGCCATAATTGACTCTGGGATAGATGTGAATCACCCATGCTTTGATGATTCAGGATACCCACAGCAAAGACAGTTAGGTGATACAAGATTCACCAACAACAAGGTCATCGTAGCCAAGGTCTTTTATAACAAGGCTAAGGTACAGGGCCTCACACCAGAAGCTATTGATACTCATGGCACACACGTAGCTGGAACCGTAGCCTGTAACCTGGACACACCTGCAAACGTTAATGGTGTCGATATTCCCTATAGAGTATCCGGTGTGGCTCCTAGAGCGCTTCTAGGCAACTACAATGTATTCCCTGGTACAGTTGGTAGTGCCAGATCAGAAGACATCCTGAATGCTCTTGAAGAGGCATATAAGGATGGCTTCGACATAGCCAACATGAGCCTTGGGGGAGGTTACCGAGGAGTTCAGGACCTGCTGACCCAAGCAGTTGATAATCTGGATCGCGCCAATATGGTGATAACAGTATCGATGGGGAATAATGGGCCAGGATACTTCACAGGTGGCTCTCCAGGCTCTGCTGAAAGAGCTCTCACAGCAGGAGCCAGCACTGTGCCTCACTTTGTAGGTGCACCTGTGACCGTAGATGGTAAGGGGACATTTGGTGCTGCCGCAGGCGATTTCGCCACAGTTTCAGAGAACCTTACCGCACCATTGGCCGTAGTCACATCCAATGACAGTCTAGATACTGCATGCACGGTTCCTCAGCGCGATCTATCAGGCCACATAGCATTGATATCCAGAGGAGTATGCTCCTTCTCTACCAAGATCAGAAACGTACAACAGGCTGGAGCTATAGCGGCTTTGGTAGCAAACAACGTTGCTGGTGACCCGACAGCTATGGGACAGGATGGCACACCCAACCAGCCAACCATACCTGCCTACATGATCTCTAGAGATGCTGGCCAAGAGCTTCTGGATGCTGATGGTAATAGCACTACCATATCGGCTTCCCTAAGCTACTTCCTTACGAATAGTGTGGATATTATGGCAGGATTTAGCTCATGGGGGCCTACCCGCGTAGATTACAGAATTAAGCCAGATGTTGTGGCACCCGGCGTGAACGTACTAAGCTCTATACCGGGTGACTGTGGAGAGCTGGGTTGTTGGGCTTTCTATCAGGGGACCTCAATGTCGGCTCCGCATCTAGCAGGCTCTGCGGCTGTGATCAAGAGCCAGCATCCAGATTGGAGCTCATGGCAGATCCGATCCGCCATCACAAACACGGCTAATGATGATGTACTGAAGGATTATAGAGACGGTACCACTATAATTAGAGATTCCCTGATCCGGGGCGCTGGTCGCGAAGACCTGCTGGCTGCTGTAAATGCCAAGGTAGCTCTGGATCCAGTAAGCATAACCTTTGGGCTCATACCATCAGGATCTGGGCAAAGCAGCAGCAGGACAGTCACTGTAGCTAATATAAGCGGTACTACGTTGACAGGTCTCAGCGTACAGATCACCGATGTAACTGGCAGTGGAGTGACTTATAATGCCAGCATCTCCAGTTCTACACTGGCAAATGGAGAGCAGGACACCATTAGGGTGAACATGAAAGCTAGCAAAGGAGCTCCTACTGGCTTCCACGAAGCTACGCTCCGAATATACTCAAACGGTACTGAGATAGCACACGCTGAGATACTTACTGTAATAAAGTGAGGCTTATAGCATAAAATAGCGCAGGGCATCCATGTGAGGATGCCCTGCAACTTCTTATTCATGATACATGTAGGGAACCTAAGGATAAATCAATAATGTCAGACTATATAGTACCCCCAGCTACGAAAATAGGACATGTTCACCTCAAGGTCTCAGACCTTGAGAGGTCTCTCTGGTTCTATCAGGAAGTACTAGGCTTCGAAGTTATAGCCAAGATGGGATCAAGTGCAGCGTTTCTTTCTGCAGGTGGATATCACCACCACATAGCCATAAATACATGGGAGAGCTTAGGCGGCTCTCCACCGCCTTTAGGATCTACAGGGCTTTATCACTTCGCTATCAACTATCCCACTCGGAAAGATCTGGCAACTATATTTGACAGACTACTGCAGTATAATTGGCCTATAGACGGCGCCTCGGATCATGGCACCCACGAAGCTATATATACCCACGATCCAGACATGAACGGCATTGAGCTGGCATGGGATCGTGATCGAAGCGAGTGGCCAACGACTAACGGTAAGATACACTTCTACACTCGACCACTCAATGTAGACAGCCTGTTGTCCGAAATCCAAAAGTAACAGTCGATATCGGCTATCCTCCAGGCACGGCTCTTGCTAATATTTAGTTACGAACTAACTAATATAAAGGAGGATCACATATGGAGGATGCCGCCAAACTGATACTACGTCTCACCACTGGGTCCTTGGTAGCCGGTCATGGTGCCCAGAAGCTCTTTGGTCTGTTTGAGGGCCCCGGACTTGAAGGCACTTCCGGTTGGTTGGAGTCTATGGGGCTAAAGCCAGGCAATGCTTGGGCTTGGCTCGCAGGGCTTGCTGAGTTTGGTGGAGGTGCACTCACAGCGCTAGGCTTAATGAATCCCCTAGGACCATTAGGAATCATAGGTGCCATGTCTATGGCGACAGCCAAAGCTCACTGGGGCAAGCCCATCTGGGTTACAGCAGGAGGCGCAGAACTACCAGTCACAAATATAGCAGTAGCTACTGCTATAGCCCTTGCAGGTCCGGGCAAATACTCACTAGATCACGCTCTAGGGATAAAGCTCCCCAGATGGATGTTTGCTGCAGGACTTGCAAGCATACTCAGCACCGTCGTTTATGCCAAGATTACCAGCGAGATGCTAGCTAGCCAGCAAAGTGGACAACAAGCTCAAGAGGCTAAGCAAGAGCAAGCTGCCGAATAGATTCTAAAACACGAGCAGGGTAAATAGAATCAAATTACCCTGCCCGTGTTTTAGTTTGGGCTATATAGGAGGAAGCTTGGGCCTACTAGGCAAGTCAAGATTACTCTCGTAATCCTCCGAGGTAGAGGCTACATCGGTAGATTCTGTAACATCTGGTTCGTGGAACTCAGGAGTAGAAGTATCTGGCAAACGACGGTAATGGTCACCCCAAGCTACATGCCCCTCAGCGGGCTTGATCTTGATCTCCCCATCAAGAGAATTAGATCCAACTGATTGCTGCCTCTCGATCTCTCTAAGAACCTTCTCGACCTCATCCTCAGAACTCTCAGTAGATGCTGCCTCTTCGTTAGCTGAAGAATATATGTCCGCAGGAGCATCTTGAGAGGCAAGCTCCTCAGAACCAGACTGGAAGGAAGACTCCTGGTATATGGGGTTCTCCTCTTCAATTAGCTCAGCTTCCACCTTTTGTGTATCTATATCCTCGTCGAGCACAGAACTGTTGGAGTGGTTATAGTTATTGTCGCTATACCTTGGCTCATCATTCAGAGAGAGGCTGAGCTCGCGTGTCACGCTATCGGTAGCGCTCCTAAACTCTCTTATCATACGCGCAACGGTCTTACCGGCCTCGGGAAATTTCTCTGGGCCAAGAACGATAAGCGCAATTATAACTATTACCAACATCTCCATCGGGCCGATACCGAACATAGGCTACCTCCATGCGGCATTATATCATCTTGGGGCAGAAGCCTCACCTATAAAAGCCGCCATGTAATCCTTTGATAATAGATCTTGAAGATCAGATCTAACTACTTCCATAGGATCTAACCCAGCCAAACGACATGCAGTTCCCAGAGCACGCCAATAAATTAGTAATTTGTTCTTTCTGTTATGTTCCTTGTTACCAATGGCAATGAGGTGCTCTATCTGGGAAACCTCCTGTTTCTCAGAATCGATAAAAGCACCATGGATCTCTTCAATTGAAGGACGATCATCTAAGAGCACGTAGCATAGACAAGTCCAATAGAGCACCTGGTAGGCCTCTAACTTAGCATCCTCATAGTAGCCTTTGTGTACATGAGTACCTTCGAGCACACCTAGAAGCTCTTGCCACTCTTCCAGTAACCTAGCCCAAGGATCAGGCCCAGCACCATGCAATATCTTGGAGGTACTCGAGCTATCTATGGTAGGCTGTCTACTAAGCCAATCATAGGCTCCTAACAGCACAGACAGGTCAGAATATACATCTTCAGGATCAAATAATGGCGGCTCGATCTCGACGAGTTCTCCATCCTCAAGACGGCGATAGAAGCAGGAGAAATGACCTGTGTGGCATGCCCCTGGCAAACGCTGGTCTACTAGGATTAAAAGAGAGTTTAGCTCGCAGTTTGGCCTTAACTCCCTGACATGCAGAGTTCTACCCGAGGTCTCGCCCTTAAGCCAAATTTTCTTCCTGCTGCGGCTCCAGAAATGCACCAAACCTGTTGATAGGGTGCGTTCTAGCGCCTCTCTGTTCATAAAAGCTACCAATAACACTTTGAGGGTAGCAGCATCCTGTACTACCACCGGTAGTAGACCATGCTCATCATACTGGAGCATATCAACAAGATTTACAGCCTTACTGGTATCCCGCATTCACTCATCCTCTTTTTTGCCTGGGATACGGTATAGTGACCATAGTGGAACATAGATGCAGCCAGTACCGCGTCTGCTCCATGCTGAATCGCTTCTACAAAGTGGTCGGGAGTTGATGCTCCACCAGAAGCTATAACTGGGATCGAAACAGCAGAGGCAACAATGTCAAGTAGATCCAGATCGTAGCCCTCTCCCGTGCCGTCACGGTCGATACTAGTCAGCAGGATCTCACCCGCACCTCTATCCTGAGCCTCACGCGCCCAGTCTACAGCTCTTTTGCCTGTGGGTTTTCGTCCGCCATGGGTATACACATACCAGTCATCAGTTTCTTTCTTGGCATCAATCGCCACCACTATGCACTGGCTACCAAAACGCTCAGCACCGGCCGTGATGAGGTCAGGATTCCAGGCTGCCGCAGTGTTTATAGCTACCTTATCCGCACCAGCTCGCAAGACCCTGTGCATATCTTCTACCGAAGAAATTCCACCAGCAACGGTAAGCGGTATGAAGATCTCGTTTGCAGTGCGGTTGACAAGGTCGATTATGAGTTTTCTGCCCTCCACTGAGGCTGTTATGTCCAGAAACATGAGTTCGTCTGCACCTTGAGCGTTGTATATAGATGCTAACTCTACCGGGTCTCCCGCATCCGGCAAAGGGGTGAAGTACTGGTAGTTCTTCACCACCTTACCATCTTTCACATCCATACAAGGTATTACTCTCTTCGTGAGCATGACCGGCTACTCCATATATTCCTTAGGCGCAGAATATGTGGTTATGACTTCCTCAGGGAGCCTGCCCTCATATAATGCCTTGCCTACTATCACAGCATAGACTCCAGCTTTGCTAAGTTCCTCTAGGTCCTCTGGCTCACTTATTCCTCCACTTGCTATAACCGGCACGGAAACATGGCTCATCAATCTCTGCACGGCGGCGATATCAGGACCTGTCATTGTGCCATCGGTCTCGATAGCAGTGAAGAGAATGTAGCCAACACCTGCATCCTCTACCAATTTCGCTACTTCCAGGACGTCTAATCCCGAGGACTTAGTCCAACCATCGATCGCAACAACACCATTGCGAGTGTCCAGAGCTGCCACGACCATATCAGGGTATTTAGCACAAACTTCCCTAAGGAACTCAGGATCTTTTACAGCAGAGGTACCAAGCACTATCCTGCTGGCTCCTAGCTCGACTATACTCTGGATATCCTCCAAAGTCCTTAGTCCTCCTCCTACCTGCACCTGGGGGCCAAACTCCATGATTACAGATTTGATCACATCGACATTTACGGGATGGCCCTGACGAGCACCGTCTAGATCGACAACATGTAACCATTGTGCTCCGATAGCCTTCCACTTTCGTGCAACGACAACAGGATCATAGGAGTAAACTTTTTTTCTTGAGTAATCACCTTGGGTGAGTCTGACCAGCTGACCTTCTAGGATATCTATCGCAGGGATTACGATCATGTAATAGGTACCTCTCCTCTAACGATACGCATAAAGTTTTCATACATGTGAATCCCGATATCGCCGCTCTTCTCCGGGTGAAACTGGGTGCCAAGCACATTGCCTCTAGCCACAGTGGACACTATCGCGCCCTCATAATCGGTAGTACTAACAACTATATCCGGCTCTTGATCTACTACAACATGATACGAGTGCACGAAATACACATACGAGCCTTCCTCAACCCCTTCTAACAGAGGATTTTGCCGTATTATGTTCAAACTATTCCACCCCATATGAGGCACTTTGGTGCGTCCTCGAAGAAGAGCCACTCTCCCTGGAAGTATACTTAACCCCTTGGTAGGTCCCTCTTCGTTCTCTCCAAACAACAGTTGCATACCAAGGCATATACCAAACAGTGGTTTGCCCCGATCTACCTGATTAAGGATCTCTTGATCAATATGCTTCTCCACTAGAAAATCCATAGCGGATTTAGCGGACCCGACGCCCGGCAGTATTATGCCATCAGCTTTTGCTAGATCTTCGGGGACATCAGTTATAAGAGGAGTCCCCCCTGCTTTCTCTACTGCCCTCGTCACACTATGCAGGTTACCTGCCCCGTAATCAACTATTGCTATTAAAGGCGATGAATCTTTCATACAGCTTAATCCAGAGCTCCTTTAGTAGAAGGAACATCACTACCATGTATGGTAATAGCCTGGCGAATAGCCAGGGCAAGGGCCTTGAACATAGCTTCTATGGAATGATGAGGATCATGTCCATATAGCAGTTCTACATGCAGGGTAACGCCAGCTTCCTGTGCAAAGGATCTAAAGAAATGCCCCACCAGGTAGGTCTGAAATCTACCCACATGAGATTCCAGACCAGAAGCCTTGTACACTGAGTAGGGCCTTCCACATATATCTATTACTGCCCGCGCCAACGAGTCGTCCATAGGAGCGTAGGCATAACCAAACCTGGCTATACCAACTCGATCGCCCACAGCTGCTCTGAAAGCTTTGCCCATAACCAATGCAACATCCTCGGTAGTATGATGATCATCTATATGCAGATCACCTTTGGCTTGGACCAAAACATTCATACCGGAGTGGCGGGCAAGTGAGATTAACATATGGTCCAGGAAGGGGATTCCTGTATCTACCTCGGCACGTCCTTCCCCATCAAGAGTCAACTCGACCCTTATATCAGTTTCAAGAGTTTTTCTATGAAAGCTGCCAGTCCTGCTCGCTATCATGATTTATCCTATCAACACGGAGTTCTTGATATCATCCAAAGCTTCGATCAGGCGATCAGTATGCTCAGGCAGTCCAACGGATACGCGTAGGCAATCTTGTATCCTAGGCTTGGAGAAGTGTCGTACAAAAATACCTCTCTTCGCGAGCTCTTCTCTCACAAGCTTTGCATCTCCATTGACTCTACACAGGAGGAAGTTAGCCTTGGAAGGATAAGGCTGAAGTACACCTTGCTCCCTGAGCTTAGTGAACATACGCTCTCTTTCCTCTACAAGCCTGCGCACGTTGTCCTGTAACCTGTCAATGTCTTGTAGGGAAGCTAGAGCAGCAGCCTGCCCTGCAACTGTAACGTTATATGGCTGCTTGATCTTCAGCAATTCGTTGACTATGATCTCGGACGCTAATAGATACCCCACTCTCAAGCCAGCAAGACCCGCAAGCTTACTGAAGGTTCTTACTATAAACAGGTTGGGATACCTAGGCAACAATCCTACGAAAGTTTTACCGGCGAATTCATAATAAGCTTCGTCTATTACCACGGGGATGCCAGTATCTAGCAAGCGTACAACATCCTGTTCTGATACGAGATTACCAGTAGGGTTGTTAGGCGAACAAATAAATACCAGTTTTACCGGCCAGGCTGCTAGAACCTTGAGTATGGACTGCAAATCAATGTTCCAATCGTCACCCCTAGGAACATCTATGACCTCGCCAGCATTCTGTAGAGTAAATAACGAATACATGCTGAACGTAGGCTGACAATCCACCACAGCTTCTCCCGTCCCAACGAACAGGCGGATCAGTAGCTCTATGATCTCGTCAGCCCCCGCACCTACCAACACCTGTTCAGTAGTTACACCCGCATATTCAGCTATCTTCCTCCTAAGGGATGTCGATAACGGATCAGGATACCTATTGATATCCTGCAGGTTGGCAAGAGCCTGATACACCAAAGGAGATGGCCCATAGGGGTTCTCGTTAGCATCCAACTTAACTATCTGAGATACATCCAACCCATACCTCGCCGCCAGGGAGTCTATGGTCTCCACTCCCCTATAGGGCTCGAGAACTTCCAGATGTTGCCTAAGATATTTCCTTACATCCTGCTTTGAACTCATCAGACAGAAAACCTCACCTCAATAGCTCTAGCATGTCCTTCCAGGTTCTCAGCACGTGCCATAGCTGTTACAGCATTTGATATAGATCTTAAGCCTTCTTGTGTAAGCTCCTGCACCTGTACCCACTTACCAAATTCCTCGGTCGACAGAGGACCAAATGTGCGTGCGCTCCCACTGGTGGGCAGCACATGATTACTACCCACCGCATAATCTCCGGCAGGAACAGGTGAGTACCTTCCGAGGAATATGGACCCTGCGTTATTGATACCTTCCAGAATCTCTCTAGGAGAAACAGTAACTATCTGAAGGTGTTCTGGAGCATACTCATTGACAAACCCTACAGCCTGAGCAAGATCCTCTACTAGGAGGATGAAACCATTGCTCCTGAACGAGCTGATGACCCTGTCCCTATTTGGCAAGTCTTCCAGCTGCCTCGTCAGCTCAGATAGTACCGCCTCCGCGAGGCTTTCGGAGGTGGTAACCAGTACGCTTGCGTTATCAGGAGCATGCTCAGATTGCGCTATAAGATCCGCAGCCGTCTCTCTAGGATCAGCCGTATCATCCGCGATAATTACTAGCTCAGAAGGTCCCGCAGGCTTGTCTATATCCACATCACCAAACACAAGCATCTTGGCAGCAGTAACGTACACATTACCTGGTCCAAAGATCTTCTGAACTGGCGGTATGGTTTGAGTACCGTATGCCATAGCAGCTATAGCCTGCGCACCACCGATACTGAACACCCTGGTGACGCCCGAAAGCGCTGCCGCCGCTAAAGTCGCTTCTGGCACCTTGCCATCAGGTCCTGGGGGTGTGCACAATACTATCTCACTACAGCCTGCTACCGATGCTGGTACAGCGTGCATCAGGACGGTAGACGGATATCTAGCTCCACCACCCGGCACATACACCCCTACCCTCTCAATAGGGCGCCACACACGCCACACCTTTACTCCCGGTGAAGTCTCTACTACAGGTTCAGGATGTATCTGAGCACTATGAAACGCCCTGATATTAGATGCGGCGATGGACATAGCCTCTGCCAGATGCTGGTCTATACGATCCAAAGCAGTTTCGATCTCTACGCGGGGCACCTCTAGGGAATCAAGTTTTACCCCATCAAAGCGCTCTGTATACTCCCGAACTGACTCATCACCCTTCTGGCGCACATCTTCCACTATCTGACGTACGACAGAAGTCACATCCATAGAAATGGCCCCAGATCTATGTGTTAGCCTTCGACGCTCTTCAGGTGATAGATCTGCTAGCCTTATAGTGCGTACGGGAGCTACGCTGTTCAAAACGGGACTCCTTTCAGTTAGAGTAAAAGCTTTTCTATAGGATTGACCAGTATCTCGGAAGCTCCAGCTTCCCTTAGTTTCTCGATAACTTCCCAAAACTCGCTCTCTTGGATAACGGTGTGTACCGCCACCCAATCTGGATCAGCCAGCGGTACAACCGTTGGAGATTTAAGTCCCGGTGTGATCTTACGGATCGCAGGCAGTGCCCATCTAGGGGCGTTCATCATCACGTATTTGTATTGCTTGGCGGCAAGTAGGCTCTTGATCCTGAGAAGCAGCCTGTCTATGTTGGGTTTTACATCAGATGACTCAACGGTCTCAGGATTAGCTATCAACACGGCCTCGGATTCCAAAACGGTGGCTATAGTCCTTAGGTCATTTAGTACCAGAGTGCTACCGGTGGCACTTATGTCTACGATAGCCGAGGCTATTCCGAGCGAAGGTGCTACCTCTACCGACCCAGATAGCACTACCAATTCCACCTCTACTCCCAAGTTCTGAAAGTATCGCTTGGTAGAGTTCGGATAGGAGGTAGCAACCCTTTTACCATGCAGTTGTTCAGGAGACTCAATATTGGAATCATTGGGCACAGCTACTACCAAGGAGCAGTATCCAAATCCCAAAGGAAGGAGCTCTTCAACCCTAGCCTCTTTCTCGACTATCATGTTGCGGCCGACAATACCTAGATCTACGGTGCCATCGGCTACATACTCAGGGATATCATCATCGCGACCGAAAAGTATATCAAGTGGGAAATTGCGGCAAGGAGTCAACAGGCGTTGTTGATAGCTCTCAAATTGCAGCCCTATACCTCGGAGGAGCGAGGTAGTTCCTTCCGTCAACCTACCCTGCCTCTGCATAGCCAGCCGAAGCCTGCGCTCTTCGCCGGTACCCAAAGCCTACCTCCTTACAAAGCGGGACCGCATGTTTGTAGTAGCAGAGAGACCACAATCAAAACCACCAAGATGACAAAGGTTATCTGAGACCAGTTTCTTCTACCCTTGCCCATTAACGCATAACCTCCGCTATTCGCGGCAAACGCACATCCAGCCTATTGATTATCAACCCTGCTGGGAACTTGGGATAGAAGTAAGTGCTCTTATGAGGCATCCTGTCACCAGCATCAGCTACTGCCCTCAGTTGATCGACCCCTGTAGGTCGGACAAATGCAGCCAATTGGAAATCACCATCATTAACTGCAGCAACTGCATACTCAATGCTTCTAGTGTATTGCACGTATTCTTCAATATTTCCAAGGTCCATATCCAGTAATTTCCGGAACACTAGCTCGTGCAGAACGGCCAAGTCCAGCTTCTTCCAGGCTTCGGACCTATCCTCTGGAAGATAAGCAGCAACCTCGTGGTCTGCCGTGAAAAGCCAAGCTCCTCGACGGCCGTATATTAAGAAAGCATAATCCCAGTCATTACGAAGTATCTGTTGTACAGCTCCCTCACTGGTCGAAATCAACTCAACGTTATCAACACTAAAGAACTTACCTGCTCTACCAGGAAGTTCGTCCACCAGAGTCGGAGCCAGATTTTTTATAAGTCTGTGTGTAGGCAGCACTACGAGGCCAGGATCATCGAAAGCAACCAGGCTCATAGCAACATAGTTATAGGCAGCATTATCGTAGTTACCATCCTGAAGCCTACGCTCATCTCTGTAGGCCAGCGCTGTTTCATAGCGGTGATGGCCATCTGCTATGTAGATCCTGGAGTCTCTCATAGCACTATGGATTGTAGCCAGTTGCTTAGCATCGGTAATTGCCCAGACTCTATGCTCAACATCAGGTTCAAAGGCTACAATCAGGGGTTCACCCGCAGATACCACCGAGGCTATTACCTCAGCTACTGGCGGCTTCTGCTCATAAAGTCCAAATATAGAGCTGGGAGCTACATGGGTGGCCCTCAGGAGTTCAAGCCTGTCCTTCTTAGGGCCGGCAAAAGTACGCTCGTGAGGGATCACCACGCCGGCTTCCCAAGGCTCCAGGCGAACGCCTGCTACCAACGCAGTGCGAGTGTAGTTCTTGCCGTGGCAGGTAAAAGTCTGCTGATGTACAAACATAGCAGGTTCAGGAAACGGCTGTAAAACCCCAGAAGCCACCCATTCCTGAACGAGCTTAGCGGCTTCCTCGTAGGGGTTAGAATTACTGCGGGCAGAGGGCAACTCTATGTGTATGGCGCTATAAGGGTGCCTTGCCCTGTAAAGAGCACACTCTTCGGCGCTAATCACATCATAAGGTGGAGTAATTACAGAAGAAACATCTCCAACCAATTTGGCGTTATATATAAATGGGAGAATCGGACTCAGCTCTGCCAAAGGGACTACCTCTAGTTGTTTCTCAGGTCAATTGTAGTAATCGCAAAGAGCTGATGTCCAGTCGCAACCTTTGGCATGCTAGCTGCTATACACTCTTGGTAACTACCTGTGTAGGTACTATGTCTTGAATTGCCAAGCTGTTATACTTATTATGAAAGCCAAGTAGGCCGCAGGCCCGGAAATGGAGTTGGAGTTATGAACCAGAGTGAGATAAGGGAAGTCAAGGAAAACCAGGCCAGCGAGACCCAGAGGCAGCAGCCCAAGGTCAAGACTTATGACCGTTGGCAGCTATTCTTCCTGGATAGATTGCACAGACTTTGCCTGCTTAGGGAACAGATAGATTCGGGCAACATTGAGGACTACAAGGTAAGCGCACTCAAGAGAGCCATCTTCTCCACCCTGTTGGACTGCGACGCGGCAGGTGTGGGCGAAGAGGCTCGACAAATGCTGTACGGCCCTTCTTATAAGAGCAGTAAGCCACAACAACAATCCGAGTAATAGTAATCCCTGTAGATAAGACTCGAGGGGCGGGAGATAACTCCCGCCCTTTATTGCTTTATAAAGCTGTTTATCAGCGTATAATACCCCCGTACAACTGCTTGGAGACTCATATGCGAATTGTTGTATGTGTGAAACAAGTACCAGATCCTTCTAAGGTGGATTTAAAGGTAGATAAACATACACTCCGGGTAGTTAGAGAAGGAGTACCTAACGTCATGGATCCAGGAGACGAGGTAACCCTGGAAGGGGCTTTGCGCCTAGCAGAAGCTACTCCAGATAGCCAAGTAACATTGGTATCCATGGGACCGCAGAGCGCTGTAGAGCCTCTGCGGATGGGTCTTGCTATGGGAGCAGATGCTGCAGTATTAGTTTCGGACGAAGCTCTGGAAGGTGCGGATGCTTTCGTCACAGCACGAGTATTAGCATCAGTTATATCTACTATGCCCTATGACTTGATAATGACCTCAACTGAGAGCTCAGACGCCTCAAGTGGGTTAGTACCTGGTATGCTGGCCGGTCTGCTAGGGGTGCCTCACATCTCTCTGGTAAGAAAACTGTCCATGGATAACAACAGCCTAGGTATAGAGCGACTAACAGCAGATGGTTATCAAGAAGTCTTGAGCAGTACACCGGCGCTGCTCACTATATCCAGTGGGGCTTACACACCAAGGTACCCAACTTTGCGGGGTATCATGCAGGCAAAGAACAAACCGATAAAGATATTGAGCATCAGCGAGATAGGACTATCCTCAGATGACCTTGAGAATATAGAAGAGGTCATAGAGATTGTAGAACCCCAAGTTAAAGCAGAGCCTCAAATAATTACAGATATCAATGAAGGAGTGGAGCGTATACTTACCATACTGACTCAGAGGGGACTGCTATGAGCAACGATATCTGGATATATGGAGAACACAGTAATGGCAGACTTGCCGAAAATACACGGGACATTCTAAGCAAAGCCTCCAGTATGGGGCGCACGTCACTGATATTACTTGGGAGAGAAGCAGATAGAGTGGTAGATGAAGCCTGTGAAGCAGGAGCCTCTGAGATAATCGTAGACGCTGACCCTAGATACGATGAATATTTGGCTGAGCCACATGCCAGAACCCTGTACAGGTTAATAGATCAAGGTACGCCCCCTAGAATTCTGTTGTTCACATTCGATCCGCCCTCAAGAGACATCGCCTCCAGACTAGCCTCAAAGTTGGGGACGGGTGCGCTCTCCAACGTGCTGGATGTTAGTGAAGAAGATGGCCTTACGGTGGCTGCTGTCCAATGGGGATGGAGCTACACTGCCAAGTGCAGACTCAAAGGTAAAAATCCTCACATACTTCTGATAAGGCAAGGCGCATTTTCAGACCACTCCCTAAAGATGGCAAATGCAAATAACGTGGGGGGTATAACCAGGTACATAAGCATGTTCGAGCCGGACGAAACCTTCCCACGCGTTATCAGAAGTACAGTGGAAAGAAAACCAGGTCCTACTCTTACGAACGCCAGGTTGGTCATAGCTGGTGGAAGAGGTATGGGTAGTGCTGATAACTTCAGGCTCATAGAGGAACTGGTAGCCATGCTAGATGGGGCTATTGGCACTACAAGAGCTGCCGTCGACGCTGGTTGGCGACCCTACACTGAGCAAATAGGGCAGACAGGCGCTAGCATCAGACCCGATGTGTATATAGCTTGTGGTATATCTGGCGCCGTGCACCATATGAAAGGTGTGCGGGGATCCAAAAGCATAATAGCCATCAATAAAGATCCAGATGCACCTATCATGCGTATGGCTGATGTGGGGATTGTTGGCGACGCTGTCGAGCTACTAAGGCTTCTACGAGAGAAGTTACAGGAGAGACTTGGCAGGTGAAAGGCACTAATTACTAATCGTTAGCCACCAGTGCTCCTTGCTCCACAATTCTACCATCGGACATCAGCATCTGATGAGTTATAAAGACCGGTATATCCTCATTATAATGACTGGTGAGTACCAGGCTTGTCCCATTTCTAGCGATATAACCAAGTATCTTCGATACATTTGATCGCGATCTGAAGTCCAAGCCATCGAAAGGCTCATCAAGCAGAAGTATCTTAGGACTATTGACGAATGCCCTAGCCAGAAGCACCTTCCTTAGCTGACCATGCGACATTCGCCCTAAAGGTTTACCAGTTAGCTCTCCAATCTCCATAAAGCGCATAACTTCCCTAACTCTGAGCATCTGCTCCTGGGAAAAAGGTCTTTGGGGTTCGAAAGAAGCCTCAAAACCCGAAGCTATGACCTCTTCTACAATAAGATCTCTTCTGAAAATCTCCTGCATCTCAGGAGAATAATAGCCAATATACTTCTTGATCTCCCACAATCCGAGCCTATCTAGACCAAACCTGCTGATGGTTCCGCCCAATGCGGGGCGATAATCTCCCAGAATAAGTCGGAGGAACGTGCTCTTACCTGCGCCATTGCCTCCACGGATAATCCAGTGCTGACCAGGATGGAGCATCCAGTTTATACTCTTCAGCACTTGACGATTATTTAAGTAGACATCTGCTCCCTGAATCTCTATTAAGGATGGGCCTTCGGTAGTCAGCTGTTCATTGTGGATATGAAGACTTTCCCTCCAGACATTAGTCTGTTCGTTCTCTGTTTCAACCTCCTGAAGCAAATGATAGTATTCGGATATCCTCCCCTGCCAGACTACCCTGCCATCCTGCAAGCGGATCACATGGGTTATAGATGGAAAGACATCCTCATCTCTATGTGAGGATATCACTATCGACACTCCAGATAAGGCTATTTGGTCAAGCATATTTAGAATATCTCTCCTGGCAGCTGGATCCAAGCCAGAACACACCTCATCAAGCAACAGAAGAGCAGGTTGTCTAACCACAGCTCTAGCTATCAGCACCTTACGTAACTCGCCATACGACATCTCTTGAATCGGTACGTCCATCAGATTACGGATAGCTAAACGATCCACCCAGCAACTAGCGAGAGATATCTGGTCAGTATTCAAGGGACTGTATAGTAGGAAGGTATCTGAGAAGGCGGACAGTACCACTTGCCAGCCTGTGAGAGAATACTCCAGATTTTTGAATTTAGTTTGTAGTTCAGGAGAGACAATAGCTATGTGCCGCTTGGCATCTATCGGGCTCCTGCTAGGGGTACCTGTGAAGTTATATGTACGGGTCCCAACCCTAGGTTCTGGCCATAGCTCAGCCCCTAAGACCCTCATCAAAGTGCTTTTTCCAGAACCGTTCGGGCCAACCAGCAACCATTGTTGTCCACGCTCGATAGTCCAGCTAATATAGTGCAGAACTCTTTCCCCTTGAAGAGAAGCACAAATCCCCTTGAGCTCAACTAAAGCGTTCACCCCGTAACCTCAGAAGCAACGGATGTAAAAGGAAAGGTCATAACAAATGATATCGATCAATACCTATTACACACAAGCATAAGCAATAAGATGTAGTGCTTACTTATAACCTTGACCTTCTAATCATGGCAGAGGGTAAAATCCACTGGGCACACAAAATAACATATCAGGGAGTTGAAAGGTGACTGTTAAGATAGGACTAATCGGCTGTGGAGGAATCGCTCATCAACATGCGAGAGGGTATACAAAGTACCCAGATTTAGTCAAAGTAACAGCGGTATGCGACATAGTAGAGGGTAACAGGCAGGAGATAGCAGACATCGTTGGTGGAGCAGAACAGTACAGTGATTACCACAAGATGCTGCAAGAAGCAGATATAGATGGCGTAGATATACTCCTACCACACCATCTGCACAAAGATGCCATCGTTGCGGCCGCGAAAGCTGGCAAATACATCATGTGTGAGAAGCCGCTATGCTTGAACATGCAGGAGGCTGAGGAGATACGTCAAGTAGTACGTGAGAACGGTGTTACCCTCATGTGTGCCCACAACCAGCTGTTCTATCCTTCCGTCCAGAAAGCCAAGGAGATCCTGGATCAGGGATTACTGGGAAAGATCTACGAGATTCGAACCGTGGACACTTTCTTTAATAAGTGGGTGAATGCTAATGCTGGGTGGAGGGCCTCTCGCGAGTTAGTGGGCGGAGGTGAACTCATAGATACTGGGTATCATCCTTCCTATCTCCTTCTCTATCTAGCTGCCAGTGAGCCTGTAGAGGTAGTCGCTATGCTCAGCAGGCACAGGCTGAACATAGAGGGTGAGGATTCAGCACAGGTACTTGTACGCTTTGAAAATGGCGCAGTCGGTAACATCGTGACCAGCTGGGCTTACGATAAACCCGAAGGGTGGTCTCAGTTTCTAGTGATAGGCGAGAATGGCCAACTTTACCGCAAAGATAACAACCTAGTCCTCGCCCTTGATGGGCAAGAACCTCAGGTTTATGAGTTTCCAGCAGTCAACACTTTCCACATAGAGATGGGCGAGTACGCGAAGGTAATTGCTGAGGGTAAGCGTCCGCTTCAGAACGAGGAAGATGGTATCAGAGTACTAGAGCTTATACTCGGAGCCTACAAGTCTGCAGAGGAGAAAAGAATCGTCTCCCTAGGAGCTGTCACCGCTTAGAATCGAGGCCCTGGGATATTCCAGGGCCTCACTTTTTCACTTTTTTGTAGAGGCGGTTGAGGCCCCAATTCGAGATATATTTGAAGATACAGAAAGCATCAAGGTGCCAACCATGCTCATACTTATTCCCAGCATGAGCAAAACTCTCTTGAAGTTGTCTGCTGGCCATGTCTCACCAAATAATATAGGTGCTGCCGCCAAGGGTAACATGTTACTTATAGCCAGAATGATAGGGGATACAGTTGAAGCGGATCCATATCTTAAAGCTCTTACCTCTTCCCAAAAACCCCACAGGCTAGTGACTACAAGGCCAATTAGAAGCAATGCTAGTGGTAATAAGTGTTTACTTGATATATAGATGGCTATAGCCTTGTTACACACCCCGCTAAATGCATATGCAGATCCTGAGGCTATAGCTTCCAATGACACCCTCTTAGACAATTGAAATATTTCAAGCAGATATGGAAGCGTAGCCAGGCTTAAAAACAGAATGCACAGAAGAAACCATTGCACCAAGCTAGGTGTAATATTCCCCATAGGTGGAGATGCTATAACTGTTAGCATTGTTCCTAGCAACAATACGCCTACAAGAGCAAGGTCCCGCCTGCCAATCATCTCTCTTAGGCTCCAACGTGCCATGATTAACAGGAATCCAACACCAGCTACACTGAGCACTCTAGCCAACGTCAGGGAGATAAGCCTCAAGGATAGAACTTCGAACACCCAGCCAAGAGCGTTCATTAAGACTATGAGGATCACGCTATTAGCCTGATTTAAAAGCCAGGATCTAGATATAAACCTGATACCTGGCAAGTGCGTCCTTACGAGAGCCGCCAATACAACTGTGGCAAAATTGTAGGCCAGGCTAGATAGAAGAATAAACAGTATACCTAACAACATCGACCCTATTCCTTAGACTAGATCACAGAGGAGGGTGGTATGCATCCCTTTATCCGCAATATGTTGCAGAATGATCGGAATTGCCTCGATCGTACGCAACGGTGCGCCTGGATAGGAATACCTATCAGAATCGTGCAAGAGTATGATATCACCAGCCTCTGGAGTTCCGATATTCTGAGCTATTTGTAATGGCGTGGCTTCGGGCATCCAATCTTTGCCCCACCGTGACCATAGCACACGCATCCATCCCTGTCTGACGCTCTCTACCCAAGAGGCCAAAGAAAACACACCATAAGGAGGACGTATATATCTTGGAGAAACGCCTGTTGTGTCCTCGATGATTACTTTGCACCTACGCACATCCTCTATAGTCGTCAATGGGGCACGCAGGAGATGGCTCACGTGCCTGTATCCGTGTATGCCTATCTCATGGCCTGCGGCAACCACTTCTCTCAGCAGATTGGGATGGCGCTCGACCTGTTCACCCACCACGAAGAATACCGCCTTAGTGTCATATCTTGAAAGAACGTCCAAGATCTTTACCGTATATACATCTGGACCATCATCAAAAGTGAGCACAACAGAATCGCTACTGTCTACCCTTCTGATCACAGGAAATAATAATCCGCCCATACCAAGACGAGAAACAGCAGGCAGTGCATGGGCAATTATAATCCCTGCGGGCAGAGCTATAAACCATTTATAGCTGTGCACGTCAATCCCCTAAGCCTGATAGCGTCCATTGTCGAATGCAGGTGATGAACAGCTTCTGATGGAGATAATCCCCTAGCATCAACAATGATAAGACCTTTATCTGGAAAATGTCTGCCTGTTTTATGCCAGGTGGCAAGATGTGTATGCTTAGGCATTTCGATCAATTCGGTAATGTTCGGACTCCCTGCAGGGAGAAAATAATGAGGATATTCACCGGTATGATCCTGGATCTCATGAGCTATCAAAGCTGCATGTCTCCGTTCGCTGAATGGAGAGTGCAGTCTACCTTGATATGAGGGCTCAGACACACCAAACTGCACTTTTCTACTAGGGTACAGACCAATCGCAGCCTTGTCATCGGCAAAGATCGTTATGCATCCATCAGTATTCCAGGCGGCTTGCTCTATAGCCCTGGCAGTTAGAGGGTCGCTTACTCTCACCCCTATAGACACCCTACCTTTAGGAGCATGATAGCCAACCACCGGCAATTTCAATGCCCTTGAAGCAAGCACTAATCCTGTTGGAGTAAGTGATAGCCACAGGAACACACTGGCAGCTATGATGCCATACCCAACTCGGCGCAACCAGTCTGTAGCATTACTTACACCAACGGTTGCACGTGCAGGTCGAGCAATTGTGCTATCTACAGCATCTACCACAGAGGGTGTAAGAGAGGAGGGTATCGGCGTATGTAATGATCTCTGTCCGCTCATGACCTCAGTCAATAGATTAGTAAGTTCTTGAGGTGTACGGGCACAACAGACTGCTCCCGCTTGCTCCATGACGCGTACGTTCATCTCTCCGTGCCCAGGTACTGGATTGTACATTATGATTGGCAGCCCCACATGTAGGGCCTCCAGGCAGGTAACTCCACCCGCATTCTGTATGAGACAATCAGAAGCTGCCATGAGATCAGGCATGTTATCAGTCCAACCTAAGATCTTGATATTAGGTGTATTCCCAAGACAGGCTTCTAGGTGTTTCTTTAGACCAACGTTCTTACCCGTTACAACTATAGTAAATGCTCCTGCTGCAGCTGCATGCTCGGCCGCTCCTCGTATATCGCCAATACCCCAAGCGCCACCAACTACTAATGCTACAAAGGCCGCCTGTGGAATTCCCAGCTTAGTACGGGCAATACTCTTAGGAGGCAGATTATCAAAAGAAGGATCGACTGGCATTCGGACTACCCAAGCTTTCCCTCCAGCAGACTCCACCAGCCTAGCAGATTGCTCTGAGGTTACTAGATGCATATCCGCATATGGAGATACCCATAGTGCATGCACACCGTAATCTGGTATAACCGCAACCACGGGCACTTCCAGCTTACCAGTCCTTCTGAGATATCCTAACGCAGCAGTGACCAATGGATAGGTCGATATTACAATGCTTGGTTTACTCTCTTCTATTACAGGCAGTAACCTTCGAGAAAAGAATACCCCCACAAGCAGACGAATTAGGCGTGCAGACCAACCAAATGCAGTCAGTTTGAAAGTCACATCCCACATTAGCGATCCAAGAGATTTTCTGGACCAGCGCATATGCCTGAGCATTCTGGCGTAGGAGCCTACCATTATCCAGTTGATGAGATCTCCCATCAGTCTCAATCCATCTTCAACATGTACGGTGTAGCCATTCCTTTCAAGCTCTGCTCTAACTGCTTGTCCTATAGCCTCATGTCCACCACCAACAGAGGCGGTGAGAATAATTGCAATCGGCTTGCCTTCATTTCGTACAGTAGGTGTTGATGAAGCATTTGTACGACAAGATAAGTATCTTAGGATCAGTACTACTAGGGCGATAAGAAGTATAGATAACTCACCGATGATCAAGACACCCTCCAGGTAGTAGAAGAATTTTAAGGAATATGGTGCTGAACGATAGTTTTTGGCCCAGCCAAGTATCAAACGAAGAAGCTACAAAGGATGTTCCTATCAAGCAACGTAATCAACCCTATAGAGGTAAGTCTGCAGGGACAAACTAAGACAAGCCTGAGGATCAAAGGTGGGAGAACTCGAACTTATCAGCGCTTTAAAATGCAGCCTTTTGTTCGTACCAAGAATTTAAGTAAGGTTTTTCGACGAATATTGAAGTCCTATGAGTCTCTGCACCCCTGGCGCCATTTCTGTTCTTACTTCTAGCTTTGACGGCCCCACAGGGTGCAATGCATTGTTAATCACTCAGTTATTTTTGTCTTCTTGGAATTCATCGGTACAGGGAAATTAGATTCCCTGTACCGATGGAAGTTAATCCTCCACCTCGCGAATATCTATTCCATCCACTCCCTTAGTGAGCAGGGCGGCAGCCTCATCCAACAGTTTGCTCCTGAAAGTTCCAGGTCCTGGCTCATGTTTGGCAGCACGCTCCGCAGCTACACCGTAAGATCCTAAAGCCAGGGCCGTCTGTAGAGCAGGATCTTCGCCGGTAGTAAGGAAAACACCCACAGCCGTAGTAGCCATACAACCTGAGCCTGTGATCCTTGCGAGCAAAGGATGACCATTATGGACCTCAAAGACTTTATTCTTACCAACAATCACATCGAACACACCTGTAACGGCGGTAACCACTCCAAAACGCTCAAAGAACCTTCTGGCTACATCTCTAGGGTCTTCATCGCCTACAGCCTCCACCCCCCTGACTTGGCCTGAGCCTACGAGCGCCCCTATCTCCCCTCTGTTACCCCTAACAACAGTCACCGGCAGCTCCTCCAGAATGCGCAAGGCCGTCTCAGTGCGCAGTTTAGTGGCACCTGCTCCAACAGGGTCAAGAACTATGGGGACATTGTGTGCTGCGGCAGATCTGCCAGCACGCATCATAGCCTCAATAGACTCTCCAGAAAGAGTTCCTATGTTGAGTATCAACGCCTTTGCTGATGCCGTCATTTCCTCCACCTCTTCAACCGCATCAGCCATAACGGGGAGAGCTCCCAGGCCCAGAGTAAGATTGGCAGTATCGTTTGCCACAACTATATTGGTTATATGATGGACCAGAGGCTTATTCCTGGCTACTATCCTTAGAGTCTCAACAGCTTTGACTTCGTAATTCAATCCTACCCTCCTTGCTTTTAATCAAGATCTGCTTCCCATTTAGGAAAATGCTGTAGTGGACCATGTCCAGCCCCTATATGAGGAGCCTGCCTTATGGCCTCGCTCACGTACCTTTTAGCTATGGAGATAGCTTCGTAAACGCTTCTACCTCTGGCGATCTGGGCAGCTATAGCGGAAGAGAATGTACATCCAGTCCCGTGAGTGTTGTTTGTATGTATACGCTCGCCCCTGAACTCGTGAAACCGCTGACCATCAAATAGCAGATCTACCGGATCACCCTCGAGATGCCCCCCTTTTACGATCACATATCGGGCGCCCATTGAGTGCAATACCCTGGCAGCTATTCGGCGGTCCTCCTCACTCTTGATGCTAACATCAGTCAGAACCTCGGCCTCGGGTATGTTGGGGGTTATTACCAGAGCCAGGGGAATTAACTTCCGTCTCATGGCCTCAATGGCATCCTCTTTCAGGAGTCTATCGCCGCTCTTAGCTACCATCACTGGATCCACAACCAGGTTCTCTATCTCCCACTTCTTGACCTTATTGGCTACAGCCTCAATGATCTCAGCGCTAAATAACATCCCAGTCTTGGCAGCATCGGTACCTATATCACTCATCACAGCATCAATCTGCGACTCGACAATCTTAGCCGGCAAACCATAAACATCAGTAACGCCCAAAGTATTCTGAGCAGTGATTGCGGTGATCACAGAAGTACCAAATGTGCCCATAGCAGAGAAGGTCTTAAGGTCGGCCTGTATGCCTGCACCACCACCAGAATCAGATCCAGCAATAGTCATAGTACGCTTCATGATTAATCACCTCTTGAAGTGATCCCATCCCTTGCTAAGTATGCTTGCATCATTCAAGCCTTCCAGCTGCAGTCCTGCACTCTGCGGCAATATCTCTCCTATCAATGTAAGAGGAGTACCACCCAGACCATTATCAGAAGCTATACCGTCCAAGACGCGCCTGTCTCCTGTTAGCAACAGTTCGTAGTCTTCACCTCCAGACAGAGCCCAACGTAACGCGTCCTTCCCTAGCGTGGATGCAACCTCTCTGACAGCGGTCGCTATAGGCAATCGATCGGTATACACAACAGCTCCGACTCCACTAGCCTCCAGAATATGCCCGAGGTCACTTATGAGGCCGTCGCTTATGTCGATCATTGCAGATACCGCCCCGGTAGCAACTAAAGATCTTGCCTCGTACAGCCTTGCCTTAGGTGTAAGATGAGAACTCGTAAGCTCTTCCCAAATACGCTCATCGCAATTCCTCAGTTTGCTGCACAGCAGCTCAAAACCGGCAGCAGAGCTCCCCAGCCACCCAGTTACATAGATACCATCTCCCGGAGCAGCACCAGATCTGAGTACAAGGTGTTCTGGCTCAACCTCGCCAAGAAGACAGACATCCACAAGGAGTCCGCTCCTGGAGCTAGATATATTCCCGCCTATCACATCCAGACCATACGCATGAGAGGCCGAGTATATACCTTCATAGAGCTCTTCGACGAGCTTGAGCTGGCATGAATCTGGGAGCGCAAGGCTTACCAAAGCGTGTCTGGGCTGACCACCCATCGATGCTATGTCACTGACATTAATAGCTATCGCTTTTTCACCCAGCTGCCTGGCTCCTGTGTATTCAAATAGAAAGTGGATTCCTTCCACCTGCGAATCAATAGTGGCAAGCAAATATTTATCTGAGCTAGTTCTCAAAACTGCCACATCATCACCTGGCCCTACGATCACATCCCGGCCATATTCGGGCAACTTATCCACTAGACGTTTTATAAGGCCAAACTCTCCAAGCTCATTCAGCTTCATCTATGTGTGGTCCCATATGAACTATGAGCATCTATTACAGCCCTCAGATTGCGAGCCGCCTGGGTTATATCAGAGGCTGCTACTACAGCCGATATCACCGCAACGCCACTCACACCCGTCTCAAGCACATCCACCAAATTCTCCTGAGATATGCCGCCAATAGCCACAACAGGAATATCCACAGATCTTACTATCTCTGCGAGCCCAGTCAAACCTATTGGGGGAGCAGCATCAGCTTTACTACCAGTAGGGAATACAGGACCAACCCCCAAATAATCCGCTCCTTGCTGTTGAGCCAACAATGCCTCCTCAACAGTTGATGCCGAGACACCGATTATCTTATTCCCCATAATCTTCCTGGCCATAGAAGCTGGTATATCGTCCTGCCCAAGATGGACTCCATCTGCATCTGAAAGTAACGCTACGTCCACCCTGTCATTGACTATAAACGTTACCCCAGAGGCACGAGCAATATCTCTAAGGCGCAGCGCAGTCTCTACTTGTTTCCTGCCACTTAACTCCTTATCCCTGAACTGAACTACCGTAGCCCCTCCCTCGATCGCGGCAGCTGCTATCTCTTCGTGAGACCTGCCACCTGATATTTTTCTATCTGTTATTACGTATAGCCTAAGATCTAAACTGGCCATTGTTCCTGTCTCCAAGCCATATCCCAGAACATCCACTCGTATCTGCTACTTGTGATAAATATCTTTTCCAGTCTACTTATCTCCATATCATCTGCATGGATCGTGGATTCGTCCAGTACTTGGCGTAACCATGCACCCACCTGTTCAAAATCATCCGAAGAGTAAGTCAACAGCCAATCCCTGTAGGGATGATCACTAGCGGGTGTTCCTTGCGAGCTAAAGTACTTGCCTACCTCGGCATAGATCCAGGCGCAAGGCAGGATGGCTGTGATGATCTCTGGCAGAGTACCAACGGAAGCTACAGCATGCAAGTGGCTGGTGTATGCGTAGTTAGTAGGTGCCATCTCCACGCTCAACATCTCTTCAGGAGACATACCGAAGCGTTGAGCGTATGAACGATGTAGCTCCTGCTCCACTCTTATGGTGTTGAGGAGGAGTTCTCCGAACCTCTCCATATGAGCCAGCTGTTGAGATCTGGTGGTTGCATATCCAAATATCTTAGTAAGCTCGTTGAGAAACAAGGCATCTTGGCATATATAGAACCTGAAATTCTCTTGAGGAAGGCTCCCATCTCCTAGGGAGGTTACGAAAGGATGCTCAAACTGCTTCTGCCAGATTGGCCTTGCAAGCTCGTACAGGTGTATGGAAGTAGAGCCAGTTTTCAGCTTAGCTTCACCCATTTGCTTCTCCTAAGCTCAATTCTTTATAGATAAACAAAAAGCCGTCGGGTAGAAGCCGACGGCCAAAGAGATCTGTATGATTCCCTGCGCCAGCATTACCCGGTTCAGGTTCCAACGGTCGGTGGAGCTCCCTGGGGATTGTCCACCCTCTCAGCCCGGCTGACCCGAGCTCCCGTATCCTCAATATTCACTTGCCACCAGACTATAGCAACGCTGATAACCTTTGTCAATAGAGCAAGCTAGAGCAAAGCAGACATCAGGCGCTGGATGTAGCTTCAAGTTCGCTCATGGAAGTTTCAGAGGTCAGAGACTCGCGAATGAACTCTACCTTGTACTTATCTGTAACTAGATAGCAGATGGACTGTACCACCCAGCCATCCCTCACCATAAGCTCTATGCCTTTGATCATTTCCTCTCTTGATTCATACTCGAGAGTAGAGATATCCATGATCCTCACCTCTTAATAAAACAGGAAGGACAGTAGAGGGGGTGGCTCACCACTTCCACCCCCTGCAACGGAGGGATGTCTGCTACTGTCCTACCATAAGCTTAAACAACATTGATCTAGAAAACGATACTCTAAAGTAGAGTTTTCGTCCTACACTTTAGAGTAGGAAACTAGTGTATGATCCTGCTGGAGTAGGTATGATTACCTGCGTCCTCTCTTGAATCTCTGTGCAGGTCTGAAGCACCTAACGCCATGACCTTCTCTACTTCCCACTCCAGATCCTCAGCTTTATCTAATACTTCTTCTGCGTCGTTGAATATAGTAGTTACCAATTTGTCCTGGAGCTTAGCAGCTATCTGCGAAAGCACATCTGCCAGATCTGCTCTGAGAGCCTCAGGAATGCTGCTATCAGTTTCAACTGATTGCAGCGCTTCATAACCATAGAGCGAATAAAGGTACATACCTACTCGATCACAACGATCTATTGAATCTTGCATGTTAGCTATAAGGGATTCAGGATCGAGAGCGCTTATCTGCCTAATAATATCTTCCTTGCGGCTAGCGGCCACCAGCATGTCATTAGGGCTAAGGGCGACTCCCGCATCCTTCAGTCCATCAATTGTTGCCCTAGCTATAGACTTAGCTCTGACAACCAGATCCTTAGCTCTACAACTGATCTGCTGAAGGTGAGGCCACCAACTTAGAACTATGGCTTCGTGCAGATGAGGAGTTTTGCAGGTTTCCAACAACCTGAGATAGTGTTCCCTTGACCTGCGTATATGACCAGTCTCAACCTCCAGCTCAGTTAACAACTTCTGTAATCTGCAATGATAAATACCAAGTGGTGTCATCTTGACCCCCAAAAGAATTTCCTGCCTCCCTCCTCCTGCACCTGACGATCCTGCGGGGAGGCAAATAGAGAAGTTACAGGATCATCAGGAACGATAATAGCAATAGCAGGAAACGGGCCACCACGCTAAAAGGGATAGGGGGTACCTACACTTAAGTGTAGGTACCCCCTATCTGGATTACTTGCTGCTTAGGCCATGTTGTACTGCCCAAGCAACCACCTGTGCTCTACTCTGGAGATGGAGCTTGGATAGAATATTCCTTAAGTGATACTTCACGGTATGCTCGCTAACCCCAAGTTGTCTGGATAAGTCCTTAGTAGAAGTGACCCCATTTACCAGCAATTGGAGTATCTCCTGCTCCCTATCTGTCAACATCTGCAACGAAGAACTCCTTACAGGCCTTGAGAACTCGTCGATCAACTTGCCAGCCAATCGAGGAGTAATAGCTGGTTCTCCGCGGATAACGTTCCGTAACAACTGGAAGAACTCCTCGGATTCCAGGTTCTTAGGGATAAAGCCTTGCGCTCCAGCCTTGATAGCCTCGAATAGATCTTTGTCTTCCTCGGAAGCTGTAAGCACTATGACCTTTACACTAGGTTTATCTGCGCTGATCAGTCTGATTGCATCCAGGCCACCCATTACAGGCATAGAGAGGTCCATGAGAACTAGGTCAGGGCTTAGGTTATGTACGAGCTCTACTGCCTCTTGACCATTACTGGCCTCCCCTACCATTTGGAAACCTTCAGACTCTAATAAGCTCTTAATACCATCACGAAATAGCGCGTGATCATCGGCGATGACAACTCTAAGGCCGGTCTTATTAGTCATATCTTCTATCTCATGAGAGATGGGTACCCTTACTATAACCGTAGTACCAACTCCAGGTTCTGAGTTGATGCATAATAACCCACCAATGGCTTCTGCCCTTTCCTTCATCATAGAGATTCCAAATCTCGGAAAATCACTACGACCTTGATCATGAACATCAAATCCTTGTCCATCATCTTCTATAGTTACTTGCAGCCAGTTGTCGACTTCTTCAAACTTCACCTTAGCAGAGGAGGCATTAGAGTGCTTTCGGACATTGGCCAGCGATTCTTGGATAATCCTCAAAAGCTGGATCTCAGCAGAAGACGGAATGGCATCTAGGTCCACATCTGGATCTATTTCCAGCTCTACTTTGATTGAACTCTGCTGCTCCCAAGTGCGGATGTAATCAAGCAAAGAGTCTTTCAATCTACGTTCGGAGTCAACAGAGGTTCTCAAGCCGAGTATATCTTCCCTGAGATCCGCATAAGCGGATCTAGCGGCGCTTGCCAACTGCTCTAGCTGAACAACAGCTTCCTCCACACTTCCGTGAGATAGCATTCTATACACGGCCTGAGCCTTGGTGTTAACATACCCCAGAACTTGGGCTAACGTGTCGTGCATTTCCCTGGCAATACGCGCTCTCTCCTGATTAATAGCAGCCTCGCGACGATCAGTTACATCCCTAAAGTTCAGTAAAATGCCCTTAATAGTAGGGTCATCGAGGAGATTAGTACCTATAACCTCCATGTATCGCCATGTGCCATCCTGCCGCCTGAACCTGAGCTCCGTGGTAGAAGGCTGCCCATTCGTAGGCAACAAATTACCAAGGAAATCCTTATACCTGTCTATATCGTTGGGATGCAGAATATCCTCTACATTGACACTAAACAAGCTATCTTTTGCATATCCAAGCACATCCTCAATTGATGGGCTTACATACTTTATAGCTCCTGAGGGATCACAGATAAGAAGAACATCAGACTTGCTCTGTGCAAGCACTCTAAGATGACTTTCAGATATCTGAGCCTCAAGGTTGATCCTCTCGATACCGTTAGCTATGACGTTAGAAACAGAGCGCAAGAAATGAAGATCCGCTTCATCGAAGCCTCTATTCTCTTTCCTACGAGCGACTAACACCCCGTAAGGCTCATCCCTGCCATGCACTATCATTGTTAGATAGTTTGCATCTTCATCTCTACCTCCCCCGCCTAGTGCATTTGGAGGATTATCGCTACTCCAGAGTGCTCTCCACCATTGCGAGATATCTGGGACCTCAAGATGATTCGGAGTAAGGCTAACATCCCACCCAAGAGAAGACCTCAGTATAAGCTGATTTTTATCTCGATCAAACCCATAGTATCCGATGCCTGTAAGTCCTAGTGCTTGAACAGAGACAGATAGAGAATCTTCTAGCAGATCATCCAGGTTCATATGAGCCAAGGCCCTTTGGCCCAGCTCTGCCAACATGTCTTGTCTCTTTACCTGAAGGGCTAACAAGTTTTCGGATCTCTTGCGCTCGGTTATATCCCTGTCTATACCGAGTACAAGTTCTCTTCCTCCCACCATTATCAGCGAAGTAGTAAACTCGATTGGGAAGAGAGTACCATCCTTCCTTCGATGCCAATCCTCCCCCTTTACCACACCCTCTCGTCTTATCTGCGCCAGATGCCTATTCCTCTCATCCAAGTCGTCCATGCTTGGATCAAGCATGGAAATTGGTGAACCTATAAGCTCGTCTCTAGAATAGCCATTCATCTGGCAGGCAGCATCGTTGCAATCCACTATCCTCCAGGGAACCTCTAAGTCATATGGATCCAGAAGTAATATGGCGTCAGGGGAATGCTCAAAGAGCGTTCGAAAGCGCAGCTCGCTCTCGCGCAGGTTCTCCTCAGCGCGCTTTCTTTCGCTAATATCTCGATCGATACCGAGTATAAGTTCTCGGCCATTGACGGTTATTAAGGAAGATGAAGACTCAACTAATATCAGTCTTCCGTCCTTGCTCTTGTGCAGAGCCTCCAGTTTATCAGGACCGTTAGTCCTTAAGGAATGTAGGTGTTGCTCACACTCTTCTGGACTCATAGGTACTGGGTGCAGAATATCCAATGGTTGACCCACTAATTCATCTCTAGAGTAGCCATTCATCCTGCAAGCGGCTTCATTACAGTCCACTATCTTCCAAAAAACCTGGTCATCATGAGGATCTATAAGGAGAATGGCATCAGGAGATTGCTCAAACAGCATTCGGAATCTAGCTTCGCTCTCAAGTAAAGCCTCTTCCGATAGCTTCCTATCGGTTATGTCCTGTACGGTGCCTTCGTAAGCAATGGCATTTCCAGAGGCGTCTAAAATCTTCCGAATACTAATAAGCACCCATATAGCAGCTCCATCGACTCTGGTTATCTTCGCCTCGTAATCCTTGACGTATCCTTTGGCACGCAGTTCTTGCTTGAGGTCATCAAAGCAATCACCGTCGACGCAGACTCTCTGCAGACTATCTGCCTCCAAACCAATAACATCCTCAACACCGGAGTAACCCAATATTCTGGCGAAAGCAGGATTAGCCGCCACCAGCTTACCTTTCGCAGATAGCTGGAACATACCCTCAACGGAGTTTTCAAATATACGCCTGTACTTTTCCTCTGCTTCTCTTCTGGCTTGCTCCTGCCATCGATTGTGAACGAACGCCCCTATCTCGTCGGCTATTCTCTGAAGCACTCTTAGGCTTCTGGAATCTCTACCGTGGTTGCCCTCTCTCCAGAACTCAAGAGCTCCTGTTACCTTACCCCCTACAGTGATGGGAATAGCCACTCCAGTCCAGATCTCATCTCTTGTATTAGGACCATTAGCGCCGATTGAGTGGACGGCCCAAACGGGAGAGCCATCCTTTACGTCATCAATGATCCTATAATCAGCACCTAACAAGTGTCTGAAATCGATCTGTTTATCAACAGCTATACGCGCCGATCTCCAACTATGTAAGCATAGAGGGGAATCCTGATCACCCTGCTTAATCCATATGGAGGCATAATCCCACTTGAATGCAGGACCTACGATCCGTAATATCCTCTCACACACCTCTTCAAGAGAAGAAGCGCTCACTAGCAACCTGTTTACACCGTATTGAGCCGCTAACTGCTGCTCAGCCTCCTGCTGCGAGGTTATGTCTTCCTGTACAAACACCACTTCATGCAGCTCATTTCCGAGCTGCACAGGAAACATCACACCTTTCACATATTTATTGATAGTCTTAGCATAGCTATCTTCAAGCTGGATCTCATATCTGATGGGTGGAACTGATACAGATATCCCCTGAAAAGCTTGCCGTATATAGGGCATCAGACCCTTTTCAAGAAGCTGTCTATCAGAAAATATGTTGTAATAACCTATCTTGTTTCTATCGGTAAGCCATATCTTTTCCCAGGCCTTGTTGACTCTAATAAGACGACCGTCGGGATCAAAAACAGCTATCCCAAAGGGAGACTCTTCCAGGATTGCACTGTTCTCGGTTCGAAGACTGAGCAGGGACTTATATAGATCTCGGACATAGGTTATGTTGTTTAGAAGAATAAACCGCAACTCAGTATCCCGCAGTTTGACAGGCAAGATGGTAAATTGAACACAAATCTCTACGCCCGACTTCCTCAGTCCAATTATGTTGTCGATGGACAAGCTATCCGGTGAGAAATCATCTAACAGCTTGTCCAAGCTGATACTTTCGCCCTGCAAAGAAAACAATTCGCAGCCCAAGAACACATCCTGGACCTTAATGTCAGTTTCTTTACCTTCAAAACCTAGTAGTTCTAAAGCTGTGCTATTGATATAGAGAACATTATCGTCAGCATCCGCAATAATCACCCCAGCAGACATCTTGTAGAGAGCTGCAAATTGGGAGCTGTCCACATAAGGCGTAGAGGAAGGAGTATCTATTAGCAGCAATATAGCATTATGAGGACCAAACTGACCTTCCTCCTCTTGCATATTTATGGGGGAAGCGAAAAACCTAACCTCGGTCGGGAATTCGCTGCGCAGGAAGATCCGATCTATAAAGGTCAAATAATCCCCATCAATACTGGTACCTAAACGCTCAATTGGGCATGGCTCTGAGCGTTCGGGATGAGAACCATGCAAGACTTGGCAAGCAGACTTACCTATGACATCATCGGCGTTTTTACCTATTAGATCGAGAGCAGCCCTGTTAGCAAATATAACTTTGTTAGAGTGGCTTTCTATAACTAATAACGGTATGTAAGCCGATTGCCAAGGCAAATGACTTTCTGAACCAATCCCGGTGCCCATGGGATCTGAACTATCCATCCCCTTTCTCCTGCCGAAGGAGGGAAACATCAGCTTACTTGACAGTATAAAAGCAGTGAGCTAATTGGGCAAGCCAAAATAAAAACAAAACCTGCTATCCTTTGTATGGACTGTATGGACGAAATCTATGGGGGTAAAAGTGTCTGAAAGGGCAATTAGAGTATTGGGAGCTTTAGGGATACTCGGAGGTGTAATCCTCATAGTCAACGACCTATTATTCCTGTTAGGAGCCAATATCAATCTTAGCCCGCTTGTAATGTTGCTTCTTAGCCTGTGTGTTGTGGGTCTATACTGGAGATTACAACCTAGAGACAAAGCTATTGCACAACTAGGACTTGCACTGGCTTATATCGCAGTACTAGCATCCGTGTTCAACATCTTCTATATAGCTTTGGGAGGACCGCCTGCTTCTCCACAGGAACCTTCGCTTATAGGAGTAAGCACTATCGCCTCGCTGATGGGAACTCTATTCGCCCTATTACTGATAGGGTTGGCCCATGTAACAAGCACGGGTATAAAGGAAGGCTGGCGACTGATTCCGATAATGACAGGTATCTTCTGGATGCCCTTACAGTCAATAACATCTTACTTCCTAGGTAGGGGACTAATAATAGCAGGGCTACTCTGGATCTGCGTGGGATACGCCGTACTAGCCAAAGCTGATATCCAGAAGAACTGATCTAGAGTTTCTACTTATGCCTACTCTTCTGGCTCGATTGCCTCGATCGTTTTCACAACCTTCTCAATCACAGCATCTGGCGTTGAAGCACCAGCTGTAACACCCACAACCTTAGCACCCTTGAACCAATTCGGGTCTATCTCCTCTGGCCACTCTATATGGTAGGTAGGAACTCCCTCCTCGCTTGCAAGCTCAGCTAGATGCTTAGTGTTGGCCGAATCTCTACCGCCTACGACCACCATTACATCTACCTCATTGGCAAGCTCTACCACAGCACTTTGCCTATCAAGCGTAGGCTGACATATGGTGTTATGCACATGGAACTCATTGAAGTCGTCTGGGAGAAGAGATACAAGCTCGGCTATAAAGCTCTTGAATCTTTCAGCAGGTTGGGTTGTCTGTGATACTACAGCCAGCTTCTTAGGAACTCGCTTCTTAGAGCTAGTCAAAGCCTTAAGACGTGGCACAAGCTCCTTAGCATCTGTACTCACTAACGCAGTGTTTTCAGTCCATCCCACTATTCCTCGGACCTCTTGATGATTGGGGTCCCCATAGACCACCACTTGGTAGCCATCTTTGTGTAGCGACTCAGCAATCTTTTGAACCTTCGTCACGAGAGGACAGGTCGTGTCCAGAAGGCGAAGTCCTTTCCGCTGGGCTTCGGCATAAGCGTCGGGACCAGCTCCATGAGCAGTTATAGTAAGAGTGCCGCTATCCACCTCATCAACACTGTAAGCAACACCCACACCCCTTGCTTTGAGCTCACTAACTACTTGTGGGTTATGTACGAGGGTTCCCAGAGTTTTTACACCTCTACTATCGGATCCCATCTCATCAAATAGCTTCAATGTCTTCTTGACACCAAAGCAGAATCCTAATTCTCTTGCTAGCTTGACCTGCAAGACCCACCTCCTGGACATAAAATACCTACGCTAGTCTACCATTTAGTAAGGACTGAGCACAGTTAGATAAGCATCCATAGAACGTACTGTAGTGTAAGACCAACCAGTACTAGTATCGACACAAACAGAAATAAGGAAAGAAACCTGCTCCAAAGTAAGCCTTTGGGTATACCTTCTCGTAAGTAGTACTCAGATAACATCATAAAGCTAAAGGTTATAATCGCAACTACTACTACGCTTGACAGATAGAAGAAATGGCCTGCATCGCTATCACGAAATATTAGGTACAACAAGAGGGCGATCGATGGACGCCATATCTGTATGCCGCAGAAAAAGGACAGAACCACAAGAACTAGCCATAGAAGATAGCACAATACAATCGCTTTGACCTTGGTGAGAGAATATACCCTAGATCTCGATAGGATATTCATCTTAGGCACCTGGAGAGGATAGTTCTGGGTAATTATAAGACCACATCAGCTTTATGTATAGTAACCCTAGTAAAGGCTGTTGTTCTGCTAGGCTACGTAAAGCTATAATGCATAAGCACTCACACTCTTAAATGGGAAGATCTATAGGAGGGATAAGTTTGTCTAAGTGGTTGGCGGTTATTATCGCTGTAGCAGTAGTTGTCCCCGGGGTGATACTTAGATTCTTGCATCTTGAAGGTGCGGCCCCACTGCAAGCACTCATATATGGTATTGCGATAGTGGGAGCTGCGTTCCTGCTCTCATGGGCAGCTGAGGTACTGCAGATGGATGTATCTCAGGGTTTGGCACTAGCATTACTAGCATTGATTGCTATATTGCCCGAGTACGTAGTAGATGCCACGTTCGCTTGGCTGGCTGCTAGGGAGCCTTCATACGCAAGCTATGCAGTCGCTAACATGACGGGTGCTAACAGGCTGCTTATAGGTGTGGCATGGCCTTTGGTGGTGCTACTTGTATGGCTCCGAAGCCGGCGAAAGAGCGTTTCGCTGGAGCCTAGCCATGGGGTAGAGATAATAACCCTTCTCGTAGCTACCGCAATAGCTTTCATCATACCTCTCAACAGCTCTATAGGACTGATAGATATGGCCATACTGATAGCCATATTTGGAGTCTATATGTGGCAGCTTACCAGGATGCCAGCTGAGCATCCTGAGCTCGTGGGCCCTGCAGCAATGATTGGTAGTCTGCCCAAAGCTAGGCGCCGATTGATCACGGGCGTCCTTGGAGTTATTGCCGCAATAGGCATACTGCTGGTTGCAGAGCCTTTCGCTCACTCCCTGGTAGAAACTGGCACATTGCTGGGTATCGACGAGTTCCTGCTTGTCCAGTGGCTAGCCCCCCTAGCATCAGAAGCTCCAGAATTTGTTGTGGTATCCATATTCGCTTGGAGGGGGGCTGCAGCTGCAGCTTTGGGCGCGTTGGTATCTTCTAAGGTCAATCAGTGGACCCTTCTAATAGCCATGTTGCCTCTTATCTACTCAGTATCTGCCGGTAGGCCTGACTCGTTACCTCTCGATCACAGGCAGGTGGAAGAGATACTGTTGACAGCAGCTCAGTCCCTACTTGCGATAATACTGCTTCTTGACCTGCGACTATCTCTCGTTGGTGCAGGAGCACTATTCGTATTATTTGCAGCGCAGTTTGCTTATCCTAATATTCATATGGAGATGGTTTTCGTCTACGTGCTATGCTCGCTCGTAGCACTATTAGTTGGCAGAAAACATCTTACGAAAGCGTTCTCAGGATTGAAGACTGCGGTAACTGACCCCAAACAGTTTTCGGAACACACTTAGCAGAGGCTAACAGCAGCAAGATTTAACACATAAGTCGCCTCAACTAATTGGAGGAAGCATGCAAGGGCAAAATAACGGTCGAAGCTCTCTGCCATTCTATAAAACCATAGAGCTCAGAGGACACATAATAGACTCACACATCCTGTCCCAGGTCATGGATCTGGTGATGGACTATAACGCTGAGTTCTATATAGAGCAGTTTGAAGTAGGTAAACATAAATATGATCCCAGCTACGCAAGACTGATACTTTATGCCCCTACTCCAGAAACCCTAGACGAACTAATGGAGGCTGTTACCAAACTCGGAGCTCAGCTACTGGAGAGCGAAGAGGTAGATGCCCGTACCGAGCCTGCTCCCAAAGACGGTGTCTTGCCCGAAGATTTCTACTCGACTACCAATATGCCTACTGAAGTCAGGATAGACGGGAAATGGTTTCCAGTCGAGAACATCGAGATGGATGTGGCTATAGCGATAAGGCTAAACGAAGAGGGCAAGCCAATAGGCGCCTACACTGTGCCAATGTCCGACGTGCGGAAAGGAACCCCTATAGTCGTAGGACATCAAGGCATCAAAGTTTCCCCTATAGAACGTCCAAGAAGCCCCGCACTCCTTGGTTCACCGTCCCGAGCTTCACAAGGGCACGTCTTTAGCTTCATGAGCAGTGCTGTAAGCACTGAGCGTCCTAAGGCCGCGGCTATAGCCGAGATAGCACAGAGGATGAGAGAAATCCGAGATTCAGGTGGTACAACGCTAGTGGTGGGTGGGCCAGCAATCGTGCATACGGGAGCAGGACCTCAGTTGGCTGCTCTGATCAGACATGGTTTCGTACATCTATTGTTTGCAGGGAACGCATTGGCAGCCCATGATATAGAATCCGCATTCTTTAACACCAGTCTAGGAGTTTCTCTTGATGCCAATAGCGAAGGTGCAACCTACGAACATGGGCACGAGCACCACATAAGAGCCATAAATAAGATCAGATACTATGGTGGTATAAGACAGGCAGTCGAAGCAGGAGTGCTCAAACAAGGCATCATGTACGAATGCATAGTAAACAATGTGCCTTACGTACTGGCTGGATCAATCCGTGATGATGGACCTATTCCAGATGTCATTACCGATGTAATCGAAGCACAGCGAGCTATGAGGAGGCATATTCAAGCAGGAGTGGATTTGGCGCTGCTGATAGGTACCACTTTGCACTCCATAGCCGTAGGTAATCTGCTTCCCGCCAACGTACTTACTGTCTGTGTCGATATAAACCCATCGGTAGTTACGAAACTATTGGATAGAGGTAGCCTCCAAACAGCTGGTCTAGTAATCGATGCTGGAGGATTTCTAAGAGAGCTATGTTATCAGCTAGGGCTGAGAGAGAAGTCTTCCATTGATTCACCAACGAAAGTTCAGTGATTACGATAGCACTTAGTTAGCCAATTTTAGAGAATTTTGTCCTATCCTCTTGGGAACATTTCTGTATAAATAATGCGTAATAAATATGCCATCAGAATTTACGCGTGTTACTTGTATGTGAGATAATCTGGTGGCAAATATAGCACTTACGATAAAAAATCTACAGATTAGAATTAGACTTTCTATATTAGCTTTGTATATACTGTAATTTACACTAGTGTGTTCAACTTGATTGGGGATGTTTGAACTACACTATAAAGCTATAGAGAATACAGTAAAAACAAAGTAAAGCGGGGAGGCATAGGCAATCATGGCGAATCAAGTAGAACAAAAAGAAACCATCAGTGAGGTCATTCGGAGGGAACTTCAGAGGAGGCACTGGTCCTACAGAGTGCTGGCAGAGGCTGCCGGCATCTCGCCCGCTGCTGTTGGGCAGCACGTGCTCGGGCGTAGTATCCCAGAACCATCTACTCTGAAGAGGTATGCTGAGGCTCTTGGTCTACCATTCCAGTACTTGATGGTGATAGCAGGGCACCAGGAGCCACCTAAGGAAAACAGACCAGCAGATCTGCAGATGGCAATTGAAACTCTAGATAACATATGGTCAGATCTCCCACCCGAGGTACGCAAGCTAGTTACCAACTTTATATCTGAGCTGAAAGAGGTAAAAGAATAACTAGCTAAGGTCCAGCAAAGGGTATGCTGGACTCAGTAGGAAGCTTCTTCCTGCATATCATCTTGAGATGAACCAGTTGCCGAGTCGGGTGGCTGGTTCATCTTTTGTTCAAGAAAAGCTAGCATCTTGACTCTGGGAGCAAAGATCTTATAGAACACCTCGGAATGGTGCCTGAGCCATGCATGAGCCTCTATCCATCTATCTCTCTCTTCAAGTTGGACGTCTTTTGTCTCGATCGATATTCTGGCTTCGGTCCCTCCCGAGGCAAGGTTCCACTCCAAAGCACCAGCTATACGTTCTATCAAGCCCTTGTCCTGCTGAAGTAGCTGGAAGGTTTTCCAAGCATCTTCCTTCTTTATCCGTAGCTCACAGATACAACGACCTCTAGATGGACTGGCAATCAAGCATATCTCAAAGCCATCCCGATCCAATGGGATAGAATATTCTCGAGTACGCGTATCCTGTAGCGTAAAGGGTACTCCCCTCTGCCTGCAATACTCATTGAACTCCATCCAGAAGCCCTGATAATCCAACTGTTCATACTGATTTGATTCTTCGTATGTGTGCTCTGACTCAGAAGAATGATCATATCGTTCTCGCTGTGCGAGGGCAGGGCGATCTCTGGCAGGAAGCAATCCTTGATCTTGCTCCTCCTCGATTACTAGACGATGAGACCTGAGGCTATATCCTGTCTTCGAGCTTGGCTTGACCGTCAACCTGAAAACAGGTGCAGGCAGGCTATCACCTATACGCAGGAACTGCATCTCCACTCCGAATATCATTAGATCAGGGGAAGATCCATTTAGGAAATCAAGAGTTTTCTTATGTTGATCCTTCAGCTCAGTGCAAACCCATATCAGCACCCTGCTACCAAGCAAAGCAGCGCAGGTCATCAGTTTTCCTAAGTGGGTATCATCCGAGGTCGCAATCTGATTCTCTATCAGAACGATGTTGCCCGAATCTCTGTCTACAGCCAAAACATCTATCAAATACTCGCCTACGTGAAGGTTGACCTCTCTAGAGGCGAGATCTATGCCCACTACGTCAGACAATAGCCTGAGATTCTCATCACGCGATATCCAAGGATTAAGGTCGTCTTGTTCGTCAATCTGGAGTGAGTCTGCGGAAACAGGACGAATGCTGGCCAGCTTATCTGAGCCAATTCTTACTATCTCATTTCCCGCGAAGTAATTATCCTCCAGGTGCACTCCGAAGCTCCTCAAAAGCACTAACAAAATTATGTCATATAATTGACGCAACTACAATAGTACTTTTGTCTAATAAGTGCGAGCAAAAGCTAACTGCGCATATGACTAGCTTCCTCGATTAGCCTCCTTGCTAGCCTATGATCACTAGGGAATATAACGTAGGTTGTTCCATAAGAGTGCCCTAGCCATAGCCCTTCTACTTCATCCCGTTTGTAGGTTCTACGAACTGCTTCATCTGAAGAAGCTGCAGGATCATTTATTACTGGATCTCCATTAGAATCAAAGCCAGCCAGCACCACTATATGACCATCGCTTGATTCTATCGGCGCTCCAGTCAGCTCCCCCTTCCCCCAGGCGTAGCTAATAGCCAAGGGTACACCTATATCTATCCATCTTTCTGCATCTGCTAAAGATCTCATACGTACCAAATATGCCTCCAACCCTTTGGAAGCTGCATAGGCGACGTTGAAAGACCAATTCCCGTAACCTCCATACATCCAGTCAAAAACGCCCTGCACTGCATCCCTAACTCGATCACTACAATTCTGTCCTCCTATTCCCCAGTATCCGAGCAGCATAGCGATGCAGGTCGGGCTGCACCAGACATTCCCTCCATTAGGGTAGACCATCTGGGAGCATAGAGGTACATCTAGCACCCTCTCAACACAGGTGCGACTGGCAGAAGTATAACCTGAGAAAGAACTACTACCGGAGAGAGTCAGCATTACTGACTTGAGACAGGGAGAATCAGTACCTGTCGAGAATAAGCGCACAATTATCTGCAGGGCATCAGCTTTATAAGGCGTCTTTAGTTTCAGTACGTCGGTATCCACTCTGAGATATTGATCCTCAAAGGGCACTGAGTGGCTTGCGAACGCTATATCCGAAGACCACACCCCCATGCTGACTGGATGCATCCATTGCTCATTCAATCGTACTTTGAGTAAGACCTCAATCCAGGTCCCTGCTGGAGTCTCGATGTTCCAAGAAACTATAGCTTGTTGGGCGCCGTCAACATTTAGGATCGGGCTAACGGCCTCACCAACTAGGTATCTACCCCCGTTGTAGTAATTATGACCATAATATCCACCAAGAGGATAAGGGTCATGTTCTTCACGGGCAGTAGCAGTATCCAGAAAGAGATTACCAGATTGAGGGCATAGCCCTTCGAGAGACCAGCTATCAAATGTGTTGCTGTAACCTGATCCAAAGAGAAAGTAACACGAACCAGAAGGTGAGGCGATCATGTCGTGAGTATATCATACATACGAAGTGCCATGTCCTAAAAATATATAATTGCCATAGCACTTGGTGCTATGGCAATTATAGCGGAACCGACGGGATTCGAACCCGCGATCACGTCCTTGACAGGGACGTATGTTAGGCCACTACACCACGGTTCCTCGTGACGAGCTTATTATTACAAATCACGAGTCCAGACGTCAAATTCTATTGTGGCTATTTACTCTGTTATAATCCGCTAATGACAAATACTAAGCATACTGTACTTAACGAAGAGCAAAATGAGCTTCTTAGAAGGGAGCGCCAGCTATTTTCAGAACTGCTGGAGTTCCTTAGATCTTTTGATGCTCCTAGAAACGACATAGAATTAGTCGAACAGACGCTAGGTGATCTTGAAGAACTCTTTCTACTGGTTATAGTTGGTGAGTTCAACTCCGGCAAATCCGCCTTCATCAACTCGTTACTTGGTCGAGATATAGAGCCTGAGGGCGTCACCCCCACCACCGACAGGATCACCTTGCTGAGATGGGCTCACGAAAACTACGAAAGAGTGCGTGGAGACGGTGTACTCGAGAGAGGTCAACCCATCGATCTTTTGAGGGAAGTTGCCATAGTAGATACACCAGGGACTAATGCTATTATCAGGCATCATGAGGAGCTATCTAAGGGTTTTGTACCCAGATCTGATCTGGTACTGTTTGTAACCTCTGTTGATAGACCTTTTACCGAGAGCGAAAGAGAGTATCTGGAGATCATCAAGGAGTGGGGAAAGAAGCTCATAGTAATCGTCAACAAGACGGATCTTCTTAGTACGAAGGAAGATGCAGAGAACATCAAGGAATTCATACAGAGCAACATGCAATCCCTACTGGGTATAACCCCACCAATCTTCCTGGTATCGTCCAAGCTTGCTAGACGAGCCAAGGTAGCTGACAGCCAGATCGAAAGGGATGCTTTATATAAAGCCAGCGGTTTCGAGGAGCTAGAAGAATACATATTAGGCATACTAGAAGAAAGCAACAGGATAAGGCTAAAGCTAGAGAGCCCTCTGGGGGTAGCTGATCAGCTGGTATCCAGATACACTCTAGGAATCAACGAGAGAATGTCTTTGCTTGAAGACGACTTCAGGATGACTGAGAACATAGATGCCCAGCTGGAGATCTACAAAGAGGACATGCAGAGAGACTTCAGTAGCCGAAGAGCCGAGATAGAGAACCTGATACACCAGCTGAACGAAAGGGGCGATAAGTGGTTCGAGGAGAACATCAGGATAGGAAGGTTCTTTGAGCTGGTGAAGAAAAACGAGGTGCAGCAGAGATTCCAAAAGGAGGTAGTAGGAGATACCACAGAAGTTATCGACCGCCATATCCAGGAGCTGGTCGACTGGATGGTTGATCGTGATCTAAGACAGTGGAAGTCCATAGTAGATTACGTCAATCGGAGAAGGCAAGCGACCTATGATCACAACCTCATCGGTGAGATAGGCGGTAACTTCGAGTACAACCGTAACCAACTACTGCAATCTATAGCCCAAGATGCTAACAAGGTGGTCCAAAGCTACGACAGAGAATATGAAGCCAGCAAGTTAGCCCTATCCATTCAGTCCGCAGTAGCACAAACTGTGGCAATGGAAGTGGGTGCAGTAGGGTTGGGAACACTAGTGGCTATGTTAGCCACAGCTACTGCTGTAGATGTCACTGGACTTTTAGCAGCCAGCACAATAGCAGTACTTGGACTATTCGTTATCCCCAATAAAAGACGCAAGGCTCGTAATGAATTTAGAAGCCGGACGGAGGAACTGCGCCAAAAGCTGATAGAGGTGCTCACCAGGCAGTTCGGATTAGAGTTACAAAGGTCGATAGAGCGCATCAGAGAAGCTATCGCTCCGTATACACGTTTCGTGCGATCGGAGTATCAAAAGATGTCGAAAGCAAGGGACGTACTCTCCGAGATCAAGAAAGAGGTAGAAGATCTGAGAATCCAGATCGGAGCACCGAGAATAAGCGCGTAGAGGTATAGCCATATGAGAACAGCTGGCACAGTGTTCGGAATAATCCTACTTATAGCGGGCGTTATATGGGCGTTGCAAGGAGCTGGAATAATTCAAAGCAGTAGTCCCATGACAGGGCAAACATTCTGGATATTTGCGGGCATAATAACGGCAATAGTGGGAGCTGTGATAGCCTACTGGTCCTGGAGCAGGAGATCTACCTAGTGAGCGTTTCAAGTTATCGATTCACTAGGATGGCAGTTGACTTAGCCAAATCCTTAACGCTAGACTTTTCTAGAGCATTTGGTGGCTGTAGCTCAGTTGGTTAGAGCGTCTGTCTGTGGAACAGAAGGTCGTGGGTTCGAGTCCCATCAGCCACCCCAAGAAAAACTAGAAAATACCTGGAGTTACAAGCACAGCCCCTGCAAGCAACCCCTCCTGTAAGGACTGTGGGAACCACTTTGGAAGCCACTTCTGCTAGCTACTGTCCGCAAACAACAGCCTGTCCAACCTCTTGGCGGATGTCCTCTGCATCATGGGCAGCATATGGGAGTAGGCTGCAGTGTCAAGGTGATATCTGCGTGTCACATACGCTCGGCCAAGGTTTTGAAAGGATGCAGAAAAGCAGTTTAGGTACCAAAGAAAGGCTAATTCAGATATCGCGTCCGAAATTGACCGTAAGCTTAACAGAGAGCGAATAAAACTGGAACAAGATCTTATTCAGGGGATACATAGGTTACAACAAATCAACAGATCAGTAGCAGATGAAAGAAAAATCCTACAACCCAAGTTGGAAAAAGCAGCTAAGCCACTTGCTCAGGCCAAGGCTAATCGCAAAGCTTTGTAATGTTTCTCTCCAACCTACAAGCCAGGTAACTTCGGATGCTCGACCTTCTCATATATAAGAAGATCACCCTGCACATGGGCAAATTCGGTAAGAGTATGCATAGGAGCGTCTCCCTCACTCAATATATGCCTCACCTTGAAACCTTTTACAGTTAGAGCATCTGAGATAAGCTTGCGGTGGCAGCGCCAGTACAGTGCTTCCGAACACATAATAGCCGTAGTCCATTCCTCTGCCATACTTATTAGGTAGTCAAGAGCTTGCCTGAACTGATCCGTCATCATGTAATCGGCATATCCTCGAAACGAATCATTGAGCCAACCAGTATTGGGGGATGCTTCACTCGGTTTACGAAAGCCGCCTAGATCCCGTAAGTGAACGTATTGTATGCCTACTTCTCGCAAGGCGTTAGACAGATGATCTTTATTATATTGAGGAAACTTTCTTGAACCCGGCGCCACCCTCACATCACACAGCAATCTCACTTCGTATACTTGCAGGAGCCTTATGAAGTCCTGAAGACTCCGAGAGGAATGTCCTATGGTATATATGATCTTACTTTTCTCAGACTCATTCACTTTGAGTACCTAATTCTCAGCAGCTTGAGTATATAACTCTTTACAATTATCCTAGATTATAACTTCATACCTCAGGGAGTAATTACCCATAAGGGTCAAGAGAGCCAGAACTATATCTTCTCATATCAAGCTGCTTACAGGGAATGATAAGAGCCTGACGGAGCGGCCTCTGCTCCCAGCACAGAGACTGGTAATAGGATTTCTAGCAGTTATAACCCTAGGTACCCTCCTATTAATGCTTCCGGTAAGCTCAAATCATGGCTGGACGAGCCCCCTAGTAGCTCTATTTACATCGACATCAGCCGTATGTGTGACCGGCCTGGTGGTGGTTGATACCGGCACATATTGGTCCCCGTTTGGCCAGTTAGTAATACTTCTGTTGATGGAGGTTGGAGGCTTAGGGTTTGTAGTAGGGGCAACAGCACTGGTACTTCTGGGTAAGGGTAGACTGGGATTTCAGGAAAGAGAGATAGTCAGGCAAACTGGGACTACCCTTATCCTCGGTGGACAAAGCTCTTTCGTTACCAGGGCAGTGACCTTGGCGCTAGTTGGGCAGTTAGCAGGCGCGATTTTACTCCTCATAAGATTTATTCCAGAGTTTGGCTTGATCAGGGGCATATGGATGTCCATATTCCACTCGGTGGCTGCTTTTACCAACGGCAGCTTTGATCTGTTTGGTGATTATCGTAGCTTGGCAGGTTACAGGTCCGATCCATTGGTATTACTAACCATCGCAATGCTCATAATAGCTGGAGGCACTAGCCTTCTGGTAGCGGAGGACTTGTGGAGGCATAGGAGTTGGAGGAAATTCACGCTCGACACTAAGATCATAGTTATCGGCATACCAACATTACTCATTCTAGGTACTGTGTTTATAATGCTGATCGAAAGCAAGAACCCAAACACTCTTGGCAATAGACCGTTAGGGGAGCAGCTGCTCAACTCATTTTTCCACTCATCTGCAGCACGCACAGCCGGTTTCACAACATGGAACTTCGGACTCTCTGACGACCGTACGCTGTTTTTTGTAATCGGCCTTATGTTCATAGGTAGTGCTCCAGGTTCCATGGCAGGCGGAATCAAGATCACTACCATGGCGATTATCCTGGCAGTTGCTTGGAGCAATATACTTGGTCGTAGGGATACGGAACTAATGAGAAGGAGAGTTCCGCAAGAGCAAGTAGGGCAGGCACTGACGGTAGCACTTCTGGGAGTCTTGCTTATAGTTACGATTGCGCTAACCATCAGCCTGCTGGAGAGGGCACGATTCAGAGACGACTTTATCAAAGTACTATTTGAGGTTACATCCGCATTCGGTACGGTAGGATTATCTACGGGCATCACTCCAGAGCTATCAGCTCCAAGCCAAATTTTACTGATCATCACGATGTTTGTAGGAAGGCTTGGCCCAGTAACCCTAGCGACATCATTGTCTCATCGATCACAAAGCAAGTACAGATTCCCGATTGAGTCGGTGCGAATAGGATAACGGAGGGTTAGAGTGCCAAAAGGAGATAGGGCATCCAGACAATTCGTGGTTATAGGGCTTGGCAGGTTCGGTCTAACCTTAGCCAAGACTTTAACTGACTGGGGACATGATGTGCTTGGCATTGATCAAGACGAAAACAGGATACAGGAGGCGAGAGATCTAATAACACACGCCGTGCAGGTAGAAAGCCTGGATGAAAGAACGATATCCGAGCTAGGTCTTAGCGAGGCCGATGTAGCTGTCGTAGCTATAGGGGAGAATATAGAAGCAAGCATTCTAATCACCGCCATGCTGGTGGAAGCAGGCACAAAATATGTAGTTGCAAGAGCTTCCACTGACCTACATGGAGTTATCCTGCGAAAAGTAGGTGCTCATCACGTGATATATCCAGAAGTACAGCTAGGCGTAGAATTGGCACATCAGCTCCGCGTACCTGGAGTAGGAGAATACATCTCCATGGGAGAAGATGCGGGAATATATAAGCTGCAGGTACCCAAGGAGTGGACAGGTAAAAGACTTAGTCAGCTCTATAAGAGCATACACGATCCCTTATTTGCAGTGTTGGTGATTATTCGGACGGATGAGATCGTCACTACTCCTGGACCAGAAGAGGTACTCGCAGAGGGAGATACCATTGCCATAATATGTCGCGAAAGCCGACTGGATGAATTGCAGATATCCCTATAGATTATCCTGAACTCTTACCTTAGCGGATGTGAACTAGATACTATCTAGGTGCACTAAAGTGAGGTAAGTTTTTGATCCCTTTTCTCCCAAGCTCTCGGATATGGTGCCGATATCTTCACCTTTTAGTGCATAAGGTTGCATCTATTCGCTCATCATTGCCATAGCCAGCAAAATTACTTCCCGTACATCATCACGCTCTGCCTTGTGTCATGCTTCTCGATACCTGCTGCTTTATGCCCTGGAATGGTCCACCCATTGCCTGGTGCAACACTATCGCCTCGAAGTCCTTCCTATCCACTATCATCCGGAGCCTGCTGTCCCTAGGATTGGGCAAATCAGGTGGCACCAGTACCCTCACTATAGCCCAGAACTCTTTGCTCACCCAACGACTTGGTTCCTCAACTTCTGTATACCGCCCTCATTTGTTCGTTATCCCGATTTCAGGATAAGCTCTAAGAACTCCGAGAGGTCGCACGCAAATACTTCGAATCCAAATGTTGCCACACGCCTAAAGCACTCTAAGCACTTGCTGGGCACTTGCGTTTCCTGAGCTCGCCACCATTTGCTGAATTCATTTGCATAGAGCTATTGACAGGCAGGAAGCACAGGTGTATGCTTACTCTATCACCCCACAGGGCTAGGGTGAATGAGGTGGTGCATATGAAACTCAAGTTACCGCTTCTTCTGGTGCTCGTCTGTGTCCTAGTCTTATGGCCCCAAAGAGCACACAAGGCCCTCGCCCACACAGGCTGCGATACCTGGCAGGATACAGAGATGGATCCGAGGGTACGGATTACCGCACAATGGACCAAGAGCATTGGTGCGTCTGGAGATCCTGGCAGGGGAGTCATAGCCTAGATCGAGGAGCAGCCTCTATTCGCCGACTTCGTAGATCAACAGCTAAGTTTCATCAATAGCGCGGTGTGGCTAGCTACAGATTCCGTAGAGGGCACAGATGGCTTGTACTGGATCGAGTTGGGTCGGACTTATGATTGGGATGATGTAAACAGCGCTTACACTCACCATGATCACTTCTATTGGGGAAGGAGTGCAAAGGAAGGAAGCTCTCCATTTTTCAGGATGTGGTACATTTCCTATCCTCTGCCCAAGAGCAACGGCACGATGTATCGGTACAAGATCCAGTGGAACCCCAATGCAGATGCCGATGGCGGCTATGATATAGGGCTAAGGATCGAAGGCGATAGTACGAATTATCATTTGAACACGGCTCACATCAACAGACCCAATGCCTATCGTGTCTATCTAGGACTGGAGAGCAAGTACTATGATGGCAACGATGGCGATTCTTACTATAACTATGTTGCTCCTATCTACACCAATAGCTGGTGCTGGACAGATGATGAGAACCAGCTTCACCAGATAGTGAACCCTAGCATTCCCTCAAATCTGAACGAGCCGCCAGCACATATCGGCCTGTACCCGAGTGGTGATTCGGCCTGTTATCACATGAACCGCACCACCTGGTGCTAGGTAAGGGGTCAAATCAATGAAGAGCCCTGCAATAGCCTTCACCATCCTCATCGCGATCTTGGGGATGCTCTTGCTCTCAACGCTCAGCCCCTGGGCTCGGCAGGATCAGGACCCATCTCCAGGTTCGCTACGGGCAGTCCTGCCCACCCTGCCCACGGCAGAACAACCCACTCCTCTGCCTCAGGATGTGCTGCCTCCCACTGCCGTCGTCGAGAAGCTGACCTCCAGAGAAGAGTTGGTCGAGCGTGCGCGACATGTGGCTTGGCTCATGGGTGAGACCGACCCAGAGCTTCTGGATGTGCAGCAGACGACAATAGGGCAGGCCCTTATCCTCATCGGAGAATCCCCCGAGGATATGAACCTAGAGAGCCTGCTCCCTCCTGAGCACCACACCCAGCCGTTGGCAGCCTATCCCGTGTACCTCGTGCGGATGGGCGGAAAATTCCAGCCAACCAGCGCTCCTGGAGGCAAACTGCCCCCCAGGATCAGGGGGATAATGTACGTCATCGTAGACGTCAATACTGGACAGAGCATAGGGTACGGGTTCACGGGGCTTGAGCCCTATCCCACTCCCACACCTTATAGAACACCATATGGCTTCCTACGTTCTCAACTCATCTACTACAGGGTGCATGCGGAGGTGCTCAAATGGGAAGAACGCCAGAGCACGGGTTAGTGATAATAGCATTGGTACTGGCTGGGATAGCTGCCATCGCGATCGTGACTTCCTCAGGGACTCAAGACGCCAGACAGCAGGCAGGTCAGCTAGGGGCTTCAATAGAGCTCACAGCCGAGCCCACAAGGACACCCCCAGCATCCACCAGCAGCCCCGAGTGGATACCTCCCACTCCTGATCCGACCCAGGTGGCCAAAGCTACTACCCAAGAAGCACTAATAGAATGGGCTAAAAAGACTGCACAATCTATGGGGGAGCCTAGTCCTTCACTAGTAGATGTAAGGGAAACAACGTTTGCTGGAGCATTGAAGCTGCTAGGTCTTCATCCTCAGCCTACAGACCCTCCAGACGATCACCCTGTATACGTGTTGCGTATGAAAGGCAAGTTCAAGCCATATCACAGTATAGGTGCGGTAGATGCAACCCCTGTACCGGGAGTTATGCATATGATAATCGATGCCAAAACCGGATACACACTAAGGATAGGATACATAGAGTCCTCTGATGCTAACCCATAACTAGTAAGAACAACTAAGAGACAACATTCTACGTCATCCTATCTCCCTGATCTACGAGCAAGGATCAGGATGCTACTTCCAAATGTACAACCCTGCACTTGCTCACTTTCAGGAGAATGAACGTCACCACGTGTGCAACATAAGCAAGGTAGGAGCAGCACTTAGGCCATATCCTCGTACAGGCTGCTCCTACCTTGATACTCCTAACAGTAATTATCATGCTTACCAGCCAGGGTTAGCACATAGTCGATGCATCATGAGTAGCTAGCTTGGACGCTCGTTCCCCCAAAGTTTACCCCCTCCCATTGACTGTCTCCACGCATGTCTCCACCTGTGAACATCTGTAACTGATATGGCGGGCATAGGATGTCTAGCCTCGCTGGGAGGTAGCTGTGGGAAGGGCTTGTGAGGCTCTGTCTGATACCAATAGGCAACAGTGCATATATCAAGAGTTAGGTTGTTGGCGTGTCCATGTTCTATAGAGGCCCTAATTGACTCCTGGAAGTGAATAGGGTCCTCTATATGGAATCTATATGCATGGGCCCTGCCCAACCACCCGAAGCTGTGATCGACGTGCGCATAACCGAAATAGGGATGCTGATATTCCTCGGCTGGAGACCAGGAAGTACAGAAGTAATCCTCAGTGCCCGTACCATGCAGGGTGCCAGGCCAAGGCTCACCGTCTATGAGAAACATATCATCCCCTTCTCCATACCACATCGGGCTGGGGCAATCTACAAAGTAATTCACGCCAACATAATGCCCTCTACCTTCTGCATCTAATATCAGGTAATTGCCCTCGTCGGATGGATGCTTGAGCTCTGGGGCTAGACAACTCCACTCATTCTCACCAGATGGGTCCGGGTCAGTTATTTCCCGATTCCACCATGCGTGGAATCTACCCAGAGAGTCGTCTACTTCGGGCCATTCTTCGTAGTCTATGTAAAAATAGAACGCATCTACCGGAGTTGGACTCTGATTCTCCACCTCAATTCTGGCCCCATTGCCAAAAGGCATTGGGAAGTAGCAGTTCAGTCCGCGGCCAGACCTTGGAGATGCTGCCAGTGGCAAGGATACAAAGTTGTACTCTAAGCCCCAGCCCTGACCAAAGAAATCTCCCACTGGGCTTTCGACGCTTGGATTATCCTCACCATCCCAGTACATGCGTAGCACGATGTTTCTGCGATACATCGGATCCCTGCTGGCTATGGTAAACCAGATGTGTTTTATAGCACCTGCCCCCTCGATGCTGGCTAGATCTACCCGTTCACCCGCAGCTATCTGTATCCTGTCAGCATTACCGCCGGTTCGATCGTAGCTAGAGATCCTCTTTGACCGCGCGGGGCGTATTTGAGCGATATTAGCTAAAGGGCTATGCATACCTTCCTCCCTTGGAAAATGCTTTATAAAGCTTGAATTAGATATTGCACTAATTGCCCAAAATAAAGCAAGCTATAAGCATACTCCTGAATTCTTCAAAGGAGAATGAAGTGCAGACAAAGCATAGTTACAGAGGACTAAGCGCCGTTCCAATGATCTACTTCAAAGCCATGGTACTCGAGAAGACCATGGACCTATCAGAGTGGTTCGATATAGCCAAGGAACTGGAGCTTGATGCCACAGAGATTCACGACAGATCTCTAAGAAGCAGGGATGATGCATACATAGATGACATAGCACAACAGCTCGAGCATAGAGGTCTAAAAGTATCACAGGTAGTAGGAGCAGCCGACCTAACCAATCCTAATCCTGACATTCGAGAATCCGAACTCGCCACTACGTTCAATAATATAGACATCGCAGCGAGATTAGGGGCAACATGTGTCCGCATAACGGCCGGACAAGCACATGATGCTCTTAGTCATGAGCAGGGAGTGAAGCTTGCGGTAGAAGGCATAAAGAGAGCAGTAGAATACGCAACTAGCAAGAATGTGTGGGTAGCTTATGAAAACCACTACAAGGACTATTTCTGGGAGAAGCCTGATTTCTCGCAACGCTCGGAGGTATTCTTAGAGATACTCTCCAGACTCCACGACGTACCGATCAAGGTCAATTTCGACTGTTCAAATCAGGTCATGATAGGGGAGGATCCGGTTAATCTTCTTAGGCAGGTCGTGGACTACGTGATCCATGTGCATTGCAGCGATCGAGTGGCACCTAATCAGTATTTGCATGCCGTCACAGGAGAGGGGATTGTAGATTATCGATCTATATTTGGTATCCTCAAGCAACACGGATACAGCAGTTGGCTGTCTGTGGAGTACAATGGCACTGAAGGACTGGAAGGGCTTCAAAGATCAATCAACAATGTAAGAAGATTGTGGCAGGAGGCCTAGGTTAGACAAGCACCTATACCTTGGGAGGACTCGGATGTATATACCCTCAGATGTCACAGAGCTGGTAAACGAAATACCTATGCCCGTACTCTATAGGGTCAGACAGAAGAGAGAATATCCTATCGTGGAGGATATACAAAGCGAAGTTGCCCGCGAACTTAGCGAAAGCAACATCCTGTCTAACATCAAAAGCGGAGACAGGATAGCGATAACGGCGGGTAGCAGGGGAATTATCTCCCTCCCCGAAGTTATCAAGGCTGTAGTAGCCGAGGTGAAGAAAGCTGGTGGCGAACCCTTCATCATTCCCGCAATGGGGAGCCATGGAGGGGCAACGGCTGAGGGACAGAGACAATTGCTGGCGGACCTGGGAGTGACAGAAAGCTACGTTGGAGCACCTATCCGAGCCACAATGGAGGTGGTAAAAGTAGGGGAGGTACCAGGCGGTCCAGCAGTGTACATGGACCTCTACGCCTCTCAGGCTGACGGGATCATACTTGTCAATCGGGTCAAGCCGCATACGGATTTCCACGGTAACGTCGAGAGTGGGTTGGCCAAGATGTGTGTTATTGGTCTGGGCAAGCAGGTGGGGGCAGAGACGATGCATCTTTATGGCGCTAATGGGTTCCGCAAGTTTCTATCCCAGGCCGCGCAGATCTCAGTAAGATCCAAGCCAATACTCGGAGGTGTAGCAATAGTTGAGTCGCCATCCGGCAAGCCAGCCAAGATAAAGGCGTTGCTTCCTAGCGATATAGGTGGTCCTGGGGAAGAAGAGCTTCTGAAGGAAGCCTACGATCTTCTGATGAGAATACCCTTCCGAGAGCTGGACGTGCTGGTAGTGGATTATATGGGGAAGAATATTAGTGGAACCGGTATGGACACCAACGTAATAGGAAGGACTATGGTCCATGGCGAGCCGGAACCACACAATCCAGACATCTCAGTTATAGTAGTGCTTAGATTAACCGAGGAAACTCATGGCAATGCTTCGGGCATAGGGCTAGCGGACGTTACCACACAGAAGCTACTAGAGCAGATAGATTTCAAGGTTACTTATACTAACGCCATCACATCGGGCATCTTCGGCATGCAGAGGGTTCAGATACCCATAGTCATGCCGGATGACAGGTCCGCGATATCTTTGGCTATACAGTGTTGTGGCCGACCAGACGCCGAACACGTCAGACTTGCAAGAATCTATAGTACTCTAGATCTAGAAGAGATACTCATATCTGAGTCTTTGCTTACAGAGGCCAAGTCCAACCCCGATATCGAGATTCTCGGACCGGAAGGACCGTTGTCATTCCAAGAAAACGGCGACATAACACCTTGGCCCGGTGCAGTATCTCATGTACATGCTACTGGCCTGGAAGCTGGAGTAGATGGCATAGAAAACTTGTAGGGAGAAAAGATTTGAAGGCTTTAGTGTGGCAAGGACCTTATAGTCTAGAGATCGTAGAGAAGGATGTTCCCAAACCTGATCCGGGTTTTGCGCTCGTGAAAGTTGAAGCATGTGGTATATGCGGTAGTGATATCCATGGTTATACAGGAGAGTCTGGAAGGCGCACACCTGGCATGATAATGGGTCACGAGTTTGCTGGAACAGTCACCGAAGTAAATGGTGAAGCCAGAGACGTAGCTGTTGGGCAGAGGGTCGCAGTAAATCCCCTTTGGGGTTGCGGTAAATGCTTTTACTGTTTGAGAGGAGACCCGCAAATATGTCCCAATCGCCTAACAATTGGCGTAAACATCACGGAATCTGGAGCTTTTTCAGAATATGTAACCGTCCCAGTAAGTAATCTGGTCCCTATAGCTGATCATGTTAGCTTTGAAGAAGCTTCTACGGCCGAACCTCTGGCTGTAGCACTAAGAGGTTTTCATCTATCCGGCTTGTCACAAAACGATGTTACGCTTATATGTGGAGCAGGCACTATAGGGCTCTGTGCATTACTCGTATGTAAAGCTCATGGACTCGAAACAGTGTTCATAACAGATAAGCTCTCACACAGGTTGGAAGTTGCAGAGAAGATAGGAGGTATCTCCGTTGCCCCTGAAGACAATCCAGCTGAAAGGGTTTTATCTAGTACGAGCGGCTTAGGTGCTAAGGCAACACTGGATGCTGTGGGAATAGGAGCAACTATTACCCAGTCGCTGATGGCCACCATGAGAGGCGGCAAAGTAGTCTTGATAGGACTGGCTACCCCAAAGGTAGACATAGCTCTTTACGAACTGGTACCCCAGGAAAGGCTGATTCAAGGGTCCTACGCATACACCCCCGATGAATACAGACAAGCTGTCCAGCTCATAGAAGATGGCATAGTAGATGTCAAACCATTAATAGAGAAAGTTGTACCCCTTAGTCAGGCCCCGGAGTCTTTTGCAGCACTAGCCTCAGGAGGAGACAAATCCGTAAAAGTAGTTGTGAAGCCCTAGGAATATCGCCTGGATGATCATTAAATTGCTTCTTCACGTCTATAAGCTTCTGCCCTCTAGGTTGCAGGAGATTGCTTCTTGGTTGTTGGCCTCAAAAATGACCGTAGGGGTCTGTGTAGCCGCATTCGACCCAGAAAACAGAATCCTTCTCTTTAGGCACACATATCACCCTGGTGGCATGTGGACCCTTCCTGGTGGACACCTCCATATCGGTGAATCACCGGAGGCAGGGCTTATTAGAGAGCTACGGGAAGAATCCGGTGCGGAAGTTAAGCTCATTAGCCTCATAGATATAGAAGTATCACCGCACTGGCCTGGACATATGACCCTGTATTACCTGGCAGATTTGTTGCATCCTCCCAAATACTCCTCTGCCGAAGTAGAAGCTTGGGACCTATTTAGCCTCAATGAACTACCAGCACGAATACTCCCAGAAGCGAGGAGGGTTATAGCCCGGGCTCAGGAATTTATAAATACTCATCATGACAAGAAATCCAACGAGGCAAAGGTATAAGATAAGGGGTATGTGAAGGTCACATACCCCTGCACATTACTCCTCTAACAGACCATAGATCTCCCCGTACTTACTTCTCAAGTAGCTGATATAGGGCCCCACATCCAATCTGCTGCCCGTAGCGCGCTCCAGCAATTCCTGTGGGACATATTTCCTCCCATGCACATGTATGTGTTCTCTCATCCATCTTAGCAAGGAGCCTATATCTCCGCTGGACAGATCAGAAGGGATGGATGGATAATCCTCAACCGCCTTGGAGTACAACTGTAAGGACATTACATTCCCTATCGTATACGTTGGGAAGTAACCAAAAAGACCGCTCGACCAATGCATATCCTGCAATACACCATTAGCATCACTATCGGGCACAATACCTAAGTACTCCTCCATCTTCGTGTTCCACAGGCGAGGGAGGTCATTTACATCTATACTGCCCTCTATCAGGCCCAGCTCCAGATCAAACCTGAGCATTATATGGAGATTGTAGGTGACCTCATCAGCCTCCACTCTGATCAAAGAGGGTACTGATTTATTCACAGCGCGATAGAAATCTTCGAAGGAAACATCACCAAACTGCTCAGGGAGCATCTCCTGAATGCGTGGATAGTAGAATGACAGGAAATCCTTTCCCCTACAAACTACGTTCTCCCACATTCTGGATTGTGACTCATGCACCCCTAACGAAGCTGGGGAGTGCAAAGGAGCACCCTCAAACTCCTCCGGTATGCCCTGCTCATAGACAGCATGTCCGCATTCATGAGCAGCAGCGTACAGGCATGAATCCATTCTGTTCTCGTAAACCCTTACAGTTATTCGCACATCCCTGGAAGCTAGCCCCTGGGTAAATGGATGGGCAGATATATCTATCCTCCCAGCATCAAGGTCATAGCCAAGCAATTTAACCAAGTCCTGGGCCAATGACATTTGCTGCTGGAAGGGAACATGCCTACCGAGGATTGCATCATCCACCATAGATTGTCTGTCTGAGATGGCAGCGACTAGAGGGACCAGTTGACTTCGAAGGTTGTCGAATAATGCTCTTACCTCTGAGGTGGTCATCTCAGGCTCAAATGCATCTAGGAGAGCATCATAAGGATGTTCCTTGTAGCCAAGGGACTGGGCTAACTCCTTCTCAAGATCAACTATCCTTTGCAGATAGGGTGCAAACATTGCGAAATCATTCTTCTTCCTAGCCTCCTGCCATACCTGGACGCCATGGACCTCGGCCTCACGAAGGCGAGCCACGAGATCAGGGGGCACCTTAACATTACGCTCAAAGTCCCTACGAGCCACTTTAACCATGAGAAAGTCAGGGTCTTCGGGATCTTTTCCCTCCACTTCTTTTTCAGCTCTATCAAGCAGGTCTCCATATTCCTTAGAGGTGCTCATTTCATGAGCAAGTCGCCCTACAATTGCTGATGCCCGCGCTCGGGGCGATGCTCCAGCAGGAGGCATGTAAGTTTCCTGATCCCAGGTCATGAGGCTTCCCGTATAACCCAATGCGCTGATTATCTGCCACTTTTCCTTCAGGGCTTCCAGAGCAGATTTGCCTTGAGACATTAGAAACTCCTTGAAGCAAGTAATACGAAGACAAGAGACTAAGGTCTATCCCTAGTGTAGCACTCGAGAGAGGCACAGGAAATGCAGGACAAAAAATAGTGGGCGGTAGTGGACTCGAACCACTGACCTCCACGATGTCAACGTGGCGCTCTAACCGACTGAGCTAACCGCCCAAATGACTGCTATACACAATTTACGTCAGAAGGAACTAACCTGTCAAGCACTGGTCAAACTTGACAAATTGACTTGTCCAGGAGTCTGAAATATAATCTGGTGTAAACTGAATACAGGCGATGAAGCTCGCCTTAAGCGCCGCACAAGGCTGATAGCTTCTACCAAGATTAATCTTGGTAGAAGCTATTTTTATTACTATCCACTTAGATAAAAGGGACGGGAATGAGCCACGAGAGTCTATATTATGATCTGTTAGAAGCCATAAAAAACGGAGAATGTCCTATATGTTCTGTAGCATTACGCGCGGTCGCTAGCTGGATGGATAGTGTTTCTTATGAATCTGTAAATGATCCGCAAGTTAGAGATTCACTACGTGCCTCGTATGGCTTCTGTAACAAGCATGCTTACCAATGGCTGGATCAGAGACATCTACTAGGAACTGCCATAATATACAGTGATGTGCTTGAGCATATTAACGAAGACCTGCAGCAGCTTGAATACCAGAGACGAGACTTAATCACCTCTGTAAGCACGCTTATAACTGGCAAGAACATTCATGAGCATCATAGCAAAGTACCAATTAACTCCACAAAGGTATGCCCTGCTTGTACCGTCCAGGCAGAGTCCGAGAAGATAGCGAGAGAAGCTTTTCTAGAAGGGCTTTCAGAACAAGAGTTTCGTTCTACCTACGAACATTCTCTAGGATTATGCTTGATACATCTGCGATCTGCGCTTCAGCTTGCTCCAAATAGTAAGATCTTTCATTTCCTGAAAGAGCATTCAATAAAGCAAAATGATGGTCTGCGCAAACAGCTGCTTGAGATCATACGCAAGCATGACTATAGGTTTAGGTTCGAACCCATTACAGAAGAAAGAGGAGCAGACCTGAGAACCATACGTCACATTGCTGGTGAGGCTGGGATTAGAGGTTTGGATTTGGATAAGACATAGGAGAAGAGCAATGAACGTTATAGGTAAGGCTAAGAGGGTGAGGATCTATATAGGAGAGTCAGATAGCTACCAGGGCAAGCCTATGCATACAGCCATTGTGGAGATGCTGCGGAAAGAGGGCTATGCTGGGGCAACAGTGCTAAGGGGTATAGAAGGCTATGGGCGAGGAAGTAGGTTGCATACTGCCAAAATCCTGAGATTATCCGAAGACCTACCCCTGGTGATAGACATCGTGGATATCCCTGAGAAGATCGAGAAACTTTTGCCCATGCTTCAGAGCATGGGAGTAAATGGGCTTATAACTGTCGAAGATGTAGATGTGCACTCTTATGGAGAATTCCATCCAGGGAGAGAGCTGAGAAACATCAGAATAAAGGAGATTATGACTCCAAACCCCATATCTATAAACGTGAGCTCTCCAATAGTTGACGCTATCGAGCTGCTATACAATCAAGTATTCAAGGCCCTCCCTGTGATTGATAACGAGAAACACGTCTTGGGGGTGATAACCAGCTCCGATCTTGTCAACCAGGGCATACTGCCCTTCTATCTGCCCTTATTAGACAAAACCGACGTAGATAAGAAGGATCTCCACAACAAAGCCTACAACTCAAGCGTATCCAGTGTAATGAGTAAACCAGCAGTGACTATAAATCAGGATGCAACTGCTCAAGAAGCTGCTAACCTAATGGCCTCAAAGAAGATAAAACGTTTGCCAGTTGTAGATGATCAAGATAAGCTTGTGGGGATAGTCAGCAGGGTAGATATCCTAGCTGCAGCAATGCATACCAAAGCAAGAGAGGAAGATCTAAAGCCTCCTTCACAGATCTCAAGCAGTACGAAAGTAAGCGACATTATGCACACTCAAGTTCCAACAGTGGATTTAGGTGCACCTATATTGGACGTAGTAAAGGGGCTACTAGAATCGCCGATACATAGGCTGATAGTAGTAGACGAACAGAACAAAGTGAAAGGCATAATCGGTAGTAGTGACCTAATGAATGCAGTAAGCAGTCACAATAGGGCTGGTATTATGGAGATTTTAAGAGCCCAAATACTCAGGGATGAGCGCTCGATGGAGCATATTCGTAAGATCAGAGCCCGAACTGCCGAGGACATAATGAACCGCGAAGTAGTTTGTATTAGTGCGGATGCAGACATAAGTAGTGCAGCAGAACTTATGGTGAAACAAAGAAAGAAGATCCTGCCTGTAGTCGATGATTCAGGAAAGCTTGTGGGAGTGATTGCTCGTGACGAAATCCTCTCATCGTTATCAATACAGGCAACATAAGTTAGGAGCTTTCTAATTGGAAGAGGAATGCGTAACTCTACAAATAAAGTTACTATCCACTACCTACCTAAGTATCAAACAGCTGGCAGAGGAACAGGGATGGGACGAGGAGAAATCGCTGAGATTTCTCATTGATAAAGGGCTAGCAGACTTCCAAACAGAACGTTTACTAGGCACTGAAAGTAATGATGAGAAAACCTTACTAAGACGCCTCGCAGATTGTGAAGGCAGATATAGCGCAATGAAGTTTAGGGCATTCTCCCTGGAGAGAGATAATCAGACTCTGCAGTTCAAAGTGGCGGGTTTGGAGGGCTCGGTTGAAATGTGGAAATCCTGGTCAGAACAGGTAAAACAAAGGCTCTTCGAACTTTCACAGGAGAACCAAAGTCTGCGGGACCAGTTGTCCCAGCTTGAAACCAAAGCTCTCAATGTACCTATGGTTAGTACTAATAATCCTGGCTTCAGATCTTTTTGGCAAAGGATTCGCAGCTGGATAATCGGAAGGTAGGGAAATGTCTCACCAGGAACTTACAAGGCATTGGATCCAGGCTGAGGAAAAGACGGTTAAGGTGCTGATAACAGAGGCTGGTAAGGAGTACTTGGAATATACCTATGACGACCGCGCACGACAGCTGTTGGTTAGTCAATTGATAGCTCACAAGTCTAATTTACTTGTAGATACTGGATTAGTACCGAGAACAATAACCGAAGATGGCACAAGTCTTAAAGCATGGGTGTTCTCAAGTCTATCCGTAGCACCCGGAACATACGTCCTTGTAAGAGTGATCGGTCTATTGAAGCCTAAAGGCCTTCAAGTGAACTGCCCTACAGTATTATTAGCTACTATCCCCGGAGATCCTGTTTATGTATCTGCAGAAACGCCGCAGGACGCAATAAATAGCCTTCCAGTGGACGTAAGACAATCCCTCTTAGAGGAATGCAAATACGAGTTGCTAAGTAAGGAAGACGCGCATCGGACGCTGCAAGCGGCAATTGAACGATATATCCACTCACAGAGAAAACTACAAAGTGGATGGTCTTCATCACCTGCTTGGATGGCCTCGATGCTGCAGGAGCATCGGCTGGATGAATCTGAGGTTCATACTCAATATGAAAGGGAAGTTCTAAGGCTTCCATATAGGTTTCAAAAATACATAGCAGAATGCTTACACCCTGAGGAAAGAATACTATTGTATGTCCTCAGACCGCCCATTTCAGAAGGCCGAGAGATACTAGGATTGTTAGGAAAGAGGCGTCTTGCAGAGGGCATCCTGCTCATCACAGATCAGCAGGTTCTATTTGTGGAAGATGTGAGACCCCCCAGCAATTCTACAGGTATCCACTGGGGTTACGTAGCTCATGTTTTTCCACCAGAGAGGCTAGTAGACGTCAGAGTCCTTACAAAAGGACAAACAGCTACATTAGCATTGGACCTGTGGTCGAAGTCAGATCAGCATCACCTAGAATTCACATTCCCAGGGGAACAAACTTTTTGGTTGGCAGAAGCCGAAAGCTTATTACGGAGATACCTACCATATCCTGAGAACAGTAAGAGTCCGAGACGAATCTATGAGGACAAAGGACTGAACGACCGAGATTACTCAGGAGTGCTAGACCTGTCTGATCTTGAAGATCTTAAGTCTCTCCAAGAGCTCAGAAGCTCTATACTTCGCCAAGAGGATGTACTATTATCTGCCTTCACACCAAGTAGCTCTACTAACTCAGCCAAACTCGTGACCTGCACTTCAGATGAGCTGTTGATATTCGAGGTACCCGATAAGGTTTCGAGAATAGACATCTCAAGTATAAGCCTAATTACCCTCAAGCATTCTCTACTCGGCAACGAGCTGTTGATCAGGACCTCAAGGACTTATGGTAAAGAAATAGCCTTAGAGATCAACGGGCCCATCATCGAGAACTTCCTCCAACTAGTCATCTTCCTGCGTAGAGCCATGACCAATAATACTAAGGAACATTCCGCCTCAAGAAATTAAAATAAATCTATATTTTCGACATATACTTATCAAAAAGTATTGACTAATTCCGCAATCATCAGTAAAATCCCAGCACTTATGGTTTTAGGCTCACTAGGGTGCAATGTAAGGAGTAGTAGACATGAGTACCACTATCTCGAGGAGGGACTTCCTTAGGCTCTCTGGTGGGGTTGCTGCCGGTACTGCTCTCGGAGGACTAGTAGCTATGGGGGTGGACCTTAAGCCCACTACAGTGAAAGCTCAGGAGGCGCGTATAGTTCGTGCCAGAGCGGTACCTAGCGTCTGCCCTTATTGTGCAGTAGGATGTGGCACTTTAGTACACACAGTGCAGGGTGAAGATGGCAGACCCAAGATAGTCAACATAGAGGGGGACAGGAACAGTCCAATCAATAAGGGAACTTTGTGTCCTAAGGGAGCAGCTAGCTTCCAGCTCCATGTTAATCCCAACAGGGTCACTAAAGTGTTGCATCGAAAGCCAGGAGCCACCGAGTGGGAGGAGATGGATCTGAACGAGGCAATGGACAGAGTGGCTCGCCTCGTGAAGGAGACTAGAGACAGAACCTTCGTCGAGAAGGCTGATGATGGCACTCCACTGATGCATACCCTGGCCATATTTTCATTGGGTGGAGCAACCCTGGACAACGAATGGAACCATCTGCAACAGAAGCTCATGAGAGGGCTAGGCGTAGTAGCCATTGAAAACCAGGCCCGTATATGACACAGCTCGAGCGTTCCCGGTCTGGGAACAAGGCTAGGACGTGGAGCCTCCACGACCTTTCCAGCTAATCTGACAGCTTCCGACTGCATAGTTATACAAGGATCAAACATGGCTGAGTGTCACCCCGTAGCCTTCAGGTGGGTGATGCAGGCCAAGCTCAATGGTGCGAAACTTATCCACGTCGACCCTCGGTTTACTCGCACCAGTGCTATGGCAGATATTCATGCGCCTATACGTTCGGGTTCAGACGTAGCATTCCTAGGGGGACTGATACGCTATGTAATCAACGATGAGAGGTGGCAGAAGGATGATTTCTTCCGGAATTATCTGCTGCATTACACTAATGCCGCCACTATAATCAACGAGGATTACAAAGATACTGAAGACCTCGCTGGCAAGTTCTCTGGATGGAAACCGTATGAGGGTGATCCTATAAATGGATTCATAGGTGAGTACGATAATACTACTTGGCAGTACGCACGTACTCCCGTTGGCGATCAGGGCAGATCGGCCTCTACAGCACAGTCAGGAGAACAAAGCGTAACCTCGGGTAACCCGGGGCAAAAACCTGAGAATCCTCAGGGACCTCCTTACGATAACCTGGTGAAGTCGCTACTAAAGCCCGCACCTAGAAGGGATGAGACCCTTCAGGATCCTAACTGCGTATTCCAGATAGTGCGCAGACACTTCGATAGATACACCCCAGAGATGGTTGAGAAGGTCACTGGCTGTCCTAAGGAGACATTCCTCAAGGTAGCGGAGACGATTCTGCAGAACTCAGGAAGAGATCGTACCACCGCATTTGCCTACGCCCTAGCATGGACTCAGCACACAGATGGTCCCCAGACCATAGGGTGCTGTGCCTTGCTCCAATTACTGCTTGGGAATATCGGCAGGCCAGGTGGTGGCATCCTCGCTCTGAGAGGGCATGCCACGATCCAAGGATCTACAGATATACCTACTCTCTACCACAGTATACAGGGCTATATGCCAGCACCTGCACACACCAAGAGCAAGAACCACAAGACTCTTGGAGATTACCTGGCACTGGAGACTCTCCCTACCAGCTATTGGGCTAACACACCCAAGTTCATGGTCAGCTATCTGAAATCTATGTATGGTGATGCAGCTACACCGGAGAACGACTTCGGATACGACTGGCATCCCAAGATAGTCGGTGACCACTCACACATGCCCACGTTCGTCCGCATGATGAACGGAGAAGTAGAGGGCATGTTCGCCATAGGTCAGAACCCAGCTGTTGGGGGGCAAGACGCTGGTTTCCAGCGCAGAGCTTTGGCCAAGCTAAAGTGGCTGGTGGTCAAAGACAACTTCATAACCGAGACAGCTACGTTCTGGAAGAATTCACCAGAGGTACGCAATGGAGAGATAAAGCCTGAAGACATACAGACCGAGGTGTTTTTCTTCCCATCTGCCCAAGTTGCAGAGCTTGAGGGCAGCTTTACTAATACACAAAGGCTCATGCAGTGGCATTATAAGGCTGCAGAATCCCCTGGAGACTGTAGATCAGATCTGTGGTTCACCTATCAGCTTGGAAAGAGGCTCAAGCAGCTTTATGCAAACAGTGACCTTCCTAGAGATCAGGGATTCAAGAACCTTGTATGGGACTATGATCTGGATGAAGAGTCCAAAGCTCTAAGGCCAGATGATGATCTATCGGTCGATATCAATCCAGAAGGGGAACCAGACGTATACAAGATCCTGAAGGAGATCAACGGCTTCTACACCGCAGAACCCAGTAAGCACCTAAAGAGCTTCTCAGAGCTCAAAGATGACGGATCAACCACATGTGCTTCCTGGATATACTGTGGAGTGTTCCCGGAACCCAAGATGAACCTTGCCGCAAGCAAAGTTCCAGATCCGCCGGATGCTCAGCCTTGGCAACCCAATCTCAAGTGGGGCTTTGCATGGCCAGCGAACCGACGAGTGCTCTATAACAGAGCATCTGCAGACCTGGAAGGCAAACCTTGGAGCGACCGCAAGAAGTACGTGTGGTGGGATCCCAATGCTGACTACACCGATCCTGTGACAGGCAAGACCAGCAAGGGTGCTTGGGTAGGGTATGATGTGCCGGACTTTGCTAAGAACAAGCCACCTAGCTACAAGCCACCTGAAGGTGCTATAGGTCTGGACGCACACTCCGGGACCGATCCATTTATTATGAAAGCCGACGGCAAAGGATGGCTCTTTGTACCTACTGGCCTTGTGGATGGACCTCTACCTACTCATTATGAGCCCATAGAATCTCCCATACGTAATCCACTGTACCCACAACAGCAATACAGCCCGGTGGCCAAGATATGGGAGCCTAAGGAGAAGCTGGCTGAAATAGGAGATCCCCGCTATCCGTACATCTTGACTACGTACAGGCTAACGGAGCATCACCTCTCAGGAGTGATGAGCCGTTGGCTACCTTGGCTAGCTGAACTACAGCCGGAACTATTTCTGGAGATCGGCCCTGAGCTCGCCGAAGAGAAGGGCATCAGGAATCTAGATTGGGTCAAAGTAAGCACACCCAGAGGTACGATCAGGGCCAAGGCTTTGGTTACACGACGTATGCGGCCGTTCAGGATAGGCGACGAAGGCAAAATAGTACATCATGTGGGGTTGCCCTGGCACTGGGGTTATGAGGGGGTGGTAACAGGAGATGTTACCAACAACTTGTCGGCCCTAGTGGGTGATCCAAATGTATCCATACATGAAGCGAAAGCTTTCGTATGCAACGTGGAGAAGGAATAATGGCAACTACAGCTCAGAAATTCCAAGCTAGACCAATGGGATTCTTCACGGACACAACCATCTGCATAGGCTGCAAAGCATGTGAGGTGGCGTGCAAGCAGTGGAACGAGCTACCAGCCACTAACGGTGGAGCCAATACGCTCAGCGGTATCAGCTATGATAACACTCGCAAGCTGGATGGCATACACTGGCGACACGTAAAGTTTATAGAAGATTTCACTCCTGACAGGTCAACAGCTCGTTGGCTGATGATGAGCGATGTGTGTAAGCACTGTGTACAGGCTGGTTGCCTGGAAGTCTGTCCAACGGGTGCCATTATCCGTACTGAGTACGATACAGTTGTCATACAATCTGATGTCTGCAACGGCTGTAGAGCCTGTATAGCAGCCTGCCCGTTCGGGGTGATAGATATAAACCCAGTATCCCGCACGGCCCAAAAATGCACCCTGTGTTACGACAGACTACAGGCAGGACTAGAGCCCGCATGTGCTCAGGCATGTCCAACGGATTCCATACAATTTGGGTACATTGACGAGCTCAAGCAGAGAGCTAATCAAAGACTGAGGCAACTCAAGGAACAAGGACACACCAAGGCACAACTATACGGTGCCGATGAGAATGGACCTCTTGGAGGACTCAACGCTTTCTATCTACTCGACGACGATCCTGAAGTTTATGGATTACCCAGAAATCCACAGCTACCATCCAAGAACCTGGCGCCGAGCTCAGGACTGTCGGTGCTTGGTGCGATAGTGATGGGCATACTTGGACTTGTAAGTTTCCGTAAGAACCGAATGGATAGGTTCGCAGCGGAGGCCCAAGAGCGTGGGGGAGAATAGGAGGGGTAGAGATGCCAAGTCAGGTATTTACCACTGCACCACACTGGGAATGGTGGATAGTGCTGTACTTCTTTGTAGGCGGCATAGCTGGGGGGAGTTTCTTTATATCTGCCCTTATAGACCTACTCAGAGGTGAGGCCGACAGGTCTATCTCGAGGATAGGCTATCTAATAGCGTTCCCAGCCATCATAATCGGAACAATACTGCTCATCATAGACCTAGGCAGGCCAGAGAGATTTTGGCACATGGTCATGCAATCAAAGACATGGCTGCCTGCTTTCAAGTGGTGGTCTCCTATATCTTTTGGCACCTGGATAGTAACGGTCTTCAGCATGTTCGCCTTTCTGGCATTTGTCGCCGTAGTTGTCCAAGGTAAGGGAGTTACTAGGCCGTTTTATGGGCTCTTCTATCAACTGGGAATAGTGAGTAAAGCCATACAGATGCTTGGAGCTATCGCAGGGCTAGCCGTAGCAGGATACACAGGGATACTCCTTACTGTCACAAATCGCCCTGTCTGGGCAAACAACAACTTACTAGGATTTCTCTTCATGGTCTCTGGTGTCTCAACAGGAGCAGCTATGATCAGCTTATTAGCTGCTAGCAAGAGGAGACAACACGAAGGAGCTCTTTACTCTGTTCACCGCATGGACACTTGGCTGCTTGTACTGGAGCTAATCCTAGTTGTTGCACTAGTAATATGGCTATCTCCAATAATATCCTGGGCCTCGGCAGTCGCTCCAGGATGGTTACTCTCCTGGGGGATAATATTACTGCTGGGCGTAATAGTAATAGGTTTACTGATACCTCTGGCACTACAGTGGAATCCGAGGATCATGCCAGGGAGCGCGTTACTTGCAGCAGTACTGGTACTTATAGGAGGGTTCGTACTGAGGCTAGTTGTCGTGATATCTTCCGAATTCCTTGATAAGGTCAGGGCGTAGCTAGCTATGATTAGACTAAGAAGAAACAAAATATTGATTCTGCTAGCTTTGTCTATCATGCTGCTTGTAGGGTGTAGCCCAGAGGCGGAGAGAACTAGAGGTGGCGGACCTGGAGCTGATATTAGAAACAGGGGCCCTGTCGTGCGCTTGCACGACGGCGCAAACCCAGCATACAAGGTCCCCGAAGAACTACCAACCCCCTGGATTATGGACACGTCCGAGCAGTAGCATTTTGAAAGAGGAGGATCATGCAGGTCAGAGCTTATAGGTCGCTACAGGACATTCGGATCTCTAATCCGGAGTACTCTCCATGGATAGACCTGATAGAGCTGACTTTTGAGGAGTGTGACAAACCGGAATGGTCGCAGGTCGAGATCTTCCCAAATATTGGATCCCGAGATCCTGCACCATACATCCATGGGGCTAACATCTCCCTAAGACAGCAGCTACTGCAGGATTGGGCCCATAAGCTCCTTACCAAAGGACTAGGAGAATCCGAGAGTATCAATAAAATGATCGAGAGCAACCTGCCTGAGCTGACCACCGCAGCCATCAGCCAGGACATGGCCAATGCCGAGGCTATTTGTAGTCAGTATGGCCTGGATGAGAAATCTATGGAGGTGATGTTACCCTTACTAGTAACTCCTCTACTAAGATCCATATCGATCAAGGCTGCAAGCTATGCAGCAATCGATGCTGGAGAGAGAAGGTATTGTCCTATATGCGGCGCATGGCCATTGCTACTGGAGTACCGAGGATTGGATAGAAGTCGATATCTTAGATGCGGCAGATGCGCCTTCGGGTGGGAGATTAGCTGGTCCATGTGTCCCTTCTGCGGAAATAGAGATCACAGATCACTCGAATCCATCTCAACACAGGTCAACAGCCTGAGAAAAGTAGAGACCTGCTCTCAGTGCAAGAGTTATATCAAAGCCATCACTACTTTGGACGCCCTGCATCCGGATGAGCTGCTGGCGGAGGACCTAGCATCCGTGGAGTTGGATCTCATAGCGCTATCAAACGGCTTTCAAAGACCGAGCGGACTTGGATTTCAACCTATAACCTTGGTTACCCTTAAGGGAAGCAAGAAAGGTCTCTGGCCATGGATAAAGACCTAAGGTCAACGGAAGATCTAGTTAGACCTTCAACGTTTTGTAAATATCTGCTATATGCCCTCCAGGCTAGTGAAGGCAGAAGAAAGAAGCGTAAGAGAAATACAACTCCGGATGCCATTGGGATGGGCATCAAAAGAGATATTATGGAATCTGTGGTTCGTGAGGACCCACCACCCGAAAGCTTTCAACAATGGTTGGCAGCATACTGCCTCAGGCAGGGAGCAGGCGACGGTCCATTTAGAGCGATGGCTATAGATCTCTACTACGAGTGGCAGACTGCCCTAACATCGGCTGAGTTCCAGCAATGGTTGCTATCTGGAGCACCCTCGGAGGATGCTGAACCGGACTCTCCTTCTGCATGCCAATCACAGAAAAATTTGGTCTCCTAGTACATAACATTATTGCATCAGATAGAACAGAAATCTACGGTAGCGTATACTTATCTTTGCCTAGTTTTCGATTTTAGGGAGAGTCCTTGCCATGCTAATCCGCCCCGCAAGTACTACAGATCTAGCAAACATCAACACGATTATCCAATTGAACGAGGAAGATACGGAAGTTCAGACACCTGACATACCAAGCTACATCCAACATGAGTTGAAGACTGGAGAGATGTACGTCGCTGAAGACTCAGATGGTGAGCTGATTGGCTTCTCCGCCGTACTGAACCGAGGGCAAGTCCACTACCTGGCCGAGCTATTCGTACATCCTCAAAAGCAATCGCAGAAAGTAGGGCAGACTCTACTTGATGTGACACTTAAAGGCAAAACAGGAATTAAGTGTACTGTGTCATCGGAGGACAAAAGGGCACTTGCTCTGTATATAAGACAAGGTATGCAACCTCGATGGCAGAACTTCGTACTCAGAGCGGGGAGAGAGGAGATAAAAACACCCTTGTTGGATGTTCAAGAGCAGGTGGAACTCGTTAAAGCTACACGGCGAGATCCCAGAGTACTCAGCATTGATTCACAGGTTTCCGGCAGACATAGGGTTCAGGACCTGGAATACCTGGAAGAAACGGGCTACGTACCTTTGCTTGTTTCCATATCGGGGGAAACACAAGGATATGCGTACTATCAGATCGATCAATCCACAAACCGCTGTGAGATCGGACCAATAGCATCTCTGAACAGCAAATTATCCAAGGACATTACACTCTCCATCGTCAATTTCTGCCTACAACAAACAGCATTCAAAACTCTGAGCATCTCAGTTCCAGGACCACACCCTGCACTTCGTCCACTACTGACAGCTGGGTTCAAGATAGCATACGTAGAGACCTTTCTATCAAGCGAGGTTTTCTTTGATCCACAGGAGTATATTATGCTGGTTGATATCCTATGAATTCCTGGCGTGCGGATCCAGTAATAGTCGTCCCCTATGATCCTGAGTGGCCTAATCTATTCCAAGCCTTCGCTCACACTATCAGAATAGCCTTGGGAGAAGCAGCCCTGCGAATAGATCACATAGGATCGACATCAGTTACGGGGCTGGCCGCTAAACCGGTAATAGATATTCAGATATCGGTTGCGTCTCTGGAGCCTATGTCACGGTACCTAGACCCACTGACTGATTTAGGTTACGTCTGGGTAGCCAATAACCCAGATATTACTAAACGATACTTTCGTGAGCCCCCAGGTCAAGTCAGAACTCATATACACGTGCGTAAGGCTGGGAGCTTTTCAGAGCAGCTATCGCTGTTGTTCAGGGATTACCTCAGAGTTCACCCACAAACAGCACAGGAATATGCACAATTGAAATACAAGCTGGCAAGGAAGTTCAGAAATGACCGGGAAAAGTACACAGATTCCAAGAGCCCCTTTATATGGAATACTATACGAAGAGCAAGTGAATGGTCTCAGGTAACTGGCTGGGAACCTGGACCATCTGATGCTTAGGGTTTGGAGGAAACATAGCATGACTAACACACAGATAGAAGATATTGTAAAGGGCATCCACGACAGTACTTACGACATAGAGACTGAAAGTCGTCTGGCCAGAGTGGGACTGAAAGATTCCCAGGACATAGCCAGCATACTTGCAAAATATTCCTGGCTATATAATTTGGAAACTCTCGAAACAATACGAGAAGCTTATGATTCCGAGACCGATCCCAAGCAGAAGGAGCGCCTTAGGCGCATATACTACTACCTGCTAGACGGCTACATCGAAACCCAAACGGCAGAGATAGAAGATCGCATCGTCTCATTCGAGATGAACGCTGTGGTCAATATAGATGGGCAGGAAGTCCCATACCATAACCTTCATAAGCTCATATCAGAAGAACCCGACTACGACAAAAGAGACAGGATTAGAGAAGTCATGCTTGGGGTGGTTGAGCAAACCAACCCTGACAGAATGGAGATCATTCGTAAAAGGTTACAGACGCTTTCGGATGAGTTTGGGTACTACTCCTACACTGCGTACAACAGTGAGAAGAAAAGACTCGACTATGACCTGTTGAGATCTCAGCTCCAAACATTCATGACCGAGACTGAGGACTTATATCGAGAACTCATGGGAGAGTGGGTTTCTAAGGCTCTCGGTCGGCGTCTTGGAGAGATAGGTAGCCATCACTTTGCTTATATGGACAGGAAGCCAGAGTACGACCAGTACTTCCCCAAAGATAAGTTAGTGGAAACCTACCGTCGCACGATGGCGGGGATGGGGATTAACGTGGACGAGCAATCTAACATACATCTTGATACGGAAGATCGCCCCAAAAAGAATCCCAGAGCCGTATGCTATGCACCTGATCCACCATTCGAAGTACACCTAGTCATCAAGCCTATTGGCGGCATGGACGATTACGACGCATTCTTCCACGAGGCAGGGCATGCTCAGCACTACGGCAACGTCAGAGCAGATCTGGATTACATCTATAAGGTCATAGGTACCAGCTATGCACTGACAGAGATCTACAGCTTCCTGATGGAATTTCTCACCATGAATCCCAATTGGTTAGTTGATATGCTGGGTGTGCCAGAAGACAAAGCCAAGGAGATCTCTTACTACAGCAAGCTCTCAGAGTTCTTCCTCCTCCGTAGATATATAGCCAAGCTGAACTATGAGCTCCTGTTCTTTGAAAACCCAATGGATGAGCACAGAAACATGCAGCTCTATACTAATGAGCTATCTTCTGCCACGGGGTTTATTTACCCCCCACAGAACTTCGTGAACGACATGGATAGTGGATACTACTCCGCAGACTACCTGAGAGCATGGATAACTGAAGCCATGCTTAGGGAGCACTTACAGAGCCTGTATGGTGATAGGTGGTACAGCAATCCGGATGTAGGCAAGTTCCTGAAGGATCTATGGAGCACTGGTGAGACTATGGAGAACGAAGATGTAGCAAGGCAGATGGGTTACGCGCCTTTTGACGTGCAGCCGCTTATAAGGCAATTCACCATGTTGAAGGATCTACACTCCAATGCATGAAGAGTACAAGGATTTTCAGAAATCCGCGGTGGAGATAGCCAAGCACGTTGGTAGCTGGCTAAGAGAACAGTTCGGAGAGAAAATTCAGACACGTTTGAAGGCAGACGACTCCGTAGTCACAGAACTGGATTTGGCAGCTGAGAAGATTATCCTGGAGCAAATAAAAAGGAGATACCCAGATCACCAAGTCCTGGGAGAAGAACTATCACCACACCAGCTAATGGACCACTGGACTTGGGTGGTGGATCCAATCGACGGGACCCGTAACTTCGCACTGGGGATTCCTATATGGGCAGTATCAGTGGCTCTCATGGAGAATGGCGAGCCGGTAGCAGCTGCCATACACCTGCCGGTGACGAACGAAACTTACCATGCTTCCAAGGGCAATGGAGCGTGGCTAAACAACCATCGCATAGATGTCGGGCAGAAGGAGCACTTAAAGGATGCTATCGCCTCCACAGATTTGCTGCCCATCGATTATGCTCAGCGAATACCCCCTCTCGTCCTGCAGGGGATCTTTATGGCCGTCAGACGAACGAGAATGCTTGGGTCAGTCTGCTGTGGCATGTGCTACGTCGCTTCTGGCAAGCTGGACCTATACTACCGCCCAGAAGTGAACGTATGGGATGTGGCTGCAGGAGTCTTGATCGTGAGAGAGGCTGGAGGCGAAGTTAGGGCCTTCGACGGTAAAGATTGGGATTCCAGAACCAGCTCTATACTTGTAGCCAACTCTACATTGGTCCAGAAATTCCTGGATCTCAAATCGGATCTGAACGCCAAGTATGGATTTGAGGTGGATTAACCACCTCAAATCCACTCCTTATATATCTCCAAAGCTATCTTGGCAATAGCGATCTCGCCTTCGTGATCAACCTTCCATGAAAGATCCCTGAGATCTTTAGTCAGTATACATATCACCCATTGCCTACCATCGGCGAACCTTATGAGAGCAACATCATTTCTTACTCCATCTACAGCTCCAGTTTTGTTAGCCACTATAGCGCTGTCGTAGTCTCCGCTAACGGAATCATAATCTATCGGAAGAAGCCTGGGGATCATGTTCCTATCATGCTGCTTAGCAAGTATCGCTATCATCTCTTCGCTGGCACTCTCGCTAATCACATTCCCCTCAGCCAGCTTCTGGAAGATCATCATCATATCTCTTGGAGTTGTTCTACCTAATCCTTTTGGCTGATCAGGTTTAATGCTCTTGAACCCTACCATGCGATGAAGCCTGGTGTTATGGGCGCCTAGAGAATCCATACAGCGATTAATGGCATCTATCCCTAGATAGTCTATAAGCATGTTCGTCGCAACATTATCGCTTAGAGCGATCATGGCCACGCATAGATCCCATAGCGTGAGCTGTAGACCTGAACGGAACTCCTTCAGAATGCCCGAGCCGCCGGTTCTAAATCTATCTTCCAGGATTAGCCTGTCATCCAGAGAAACATTGTCCTCATAGACTCGCCTAAATAGCTCTATCATGATAGGGACCTTAATCACGCTGGCTGTGTTGAATGTTTCATCAGCATTAATGAACAGCTCTCTTCCCTGTGTCAGGTCCTTTGCCGCAACACCAAAATAACCTACGGAATCTATAATATTTGCTATCCTCTCCTGCAGAGACAAACCTATCACCTCGTTATTGATACTCAAGCCAAGATTATACTCATGTGAGGTCGTGTATTTGTCGATAAATTCCAGGTAGTCCGTATAGTTCTAGCTTTATACTTGTAGCTGATAGTTGGATAAACTTCTACAGCATTTATTCTGGCATATGGCTTGCTGATCAATCTCCCGGCCAAGACTAATATACGACTTAGAGGTTGCAATGGAAAGGACAGTAACTATCGATAGCAATGGGCTTAGTCTGTTCGGAATAATTCATACCCCCGAAACCAACTCGCCAGGGCCTGCGGTGTTGATGTTACATGGACTAGGGGGTACGCACATAGAATCCCACTTCATTTATACCAAGACTGCTAGGGCGCTAGCATCTAGAGGAATTACAGCCCTCAGATTTGATTTCAGAGGCTCAGGCAATAGTCAGGGAGATTTCATGAATACCACCCCTCAGGGGGAGATAGACGACGCAAATGCGGCTTTGGATTTCCTTATGTCTCAACCAGAGGTAGATCGCTCTAGAATAGGAGTATTGGGCTTGAGCATGGGAGGCTTCGTGGCTGCCTGTCTTGCTGGCCAAAGGCAGGAAGTGAAAGCTCTCGTGTTATGGTCCGCAGTGGCTAACATGGGAGAGCTACTAGACAGCAACACAGATGACATGAGGCTAGCGCAGCTACAGTCCTCAGGGTATGTAGACCTTGGAGGGATTCCTCTAAGCAGGGAATTTATCGAGCAAGCACACCAGATCATACCGGAACAACAGATAAAGCAGTATAAAGGTCCTGCGCTAGTAATACATGGATCTAATGACGAGACTGTTCCCGTTGAACATGCTTACAGGTTCAAGAACGCGCTCGGAGATCAGGCCAGACTAATGATCGTAGACGGGGCCGATCACGTTTTCTCCTCGCTAGAATGGGAAAGGGCTGTGATTAATGAGACTGTAAACTGGTTCAAGACACTTGACACTGCACCGGTCGCAAGATAGCATAAGCTGCGTTCATAAAAACTAGAAAGAGGATGGTGTCGATATGCCATATGTTATTACAGAGCCATGCATAGGAGTCAAGGATGCCTCCTGTGTGGAGGTCTGCCCTGTAGATTGCATATACACCGACGATGAAGCCCCCATGTACTATATACATCCAGACGAATGTATAGACTGTGGGGCTTGTGAGCCCGAGTGCCCGGTAAGCGCCATCTACCCGGAGGATAGTGTGCCCGAGCAATGGCAACACTACATACAGATCAACGCAGATTATTTCAAAGATAAATAAGCTTATTAGAAGGAGTGACGCAACCGGCCATGCTTAGAAAGTTATTACTTTACCTTAGCAATCAGGCTTGGTTGCGTCATTTTATCTCAAGGTATCCTGCGTTTAGAAACATAGCTTGGCGCTTTGTAGCCGGAGAGACCATAGAGTCTGCATTCGGAGTCGTCCAAAGCTTGCGTAAACAGGGTATAGAGAGTGCCCTTGACTACCTCGGAGAGAACGTCACCGACTTATCCTCTGCTAGAGAATCTACAGACTTTTATTTGAGCCTACTCGATAGAATGTACTCTTCGGGTATAGGCAACTATGTATCTCTTAAGCTCACACAACTTGGCCTGGATATAGACGAAGAAATATGTAAGCGTCACTTAGAAGAGATAGTCTCCAAGGCCGAAGGCTATGATATATTCGTCCGCATAGATATGGAGAGCAGTGCTTATACCCAGAAGACCCTGGATATCTTCAAGGATCTGTACCATAGACACAAGAACCTCGGAGTGGTCATACAAAGCTACCTACGTAGGTCTTATGATGATGTTCAAGAACTCGTGCGTATGGGAGCGCGTATTAGGCTGTGCAAGGGAGCATATTTGGAGCCACCGGAGGTAGCATATCAGGATAAGAAGGATGTAGACAGAAACTACATAATCCTGATGGAATATCTACTTACAAACGGCAACTACCCAGCCATAGCTACCCATGATGAGAGGATAATAAACCACGCAAAGAACTTCGTACAGAAGAATTCTATACCAGTCGACAACTTTGAGTTCCAGATGCTGTATGGTGTCAGAAGAGACCTTCAACGTACGTTGGCCGCTGAGGGCTATCGTGTAAGATGCTACGTTCCATTTGGTAAAGAATGGTACCCGTACTTCATGAGAAGGCTTGCTGAGAGACCAGCCAATGTTGAGTTCATAGTGCGCAGTATTATAAGAGAAGCTATAAGTTAGTCAGCCTGGGAGGTGGGGTTATCATTCTTCCTTTCAGGGTTGTAGTCTTCCGATATGATGTCATCTATAGTCAGTAGTTCCTCCTCAGGGGGAGCATCCTCTTCCTCAAAGAATTCAAAAGACAACTCATCCTGTGCTTCTTCCTCGCTCAGAGCTAAATCCGTCTCGGTAGTTGCCTTCTGAAGCCAATCGGGAACGGCATCCTCAGAGTGCTTAGACACCTCAAGCAACCAATCCGGAAGCACCGACTGCTCCTCTAGCTTGGCACCACAACGGTTGCAATAGTTGCTACCCGCCCTATTGGCTAAACCACATACTTGACAGTAGATAGCAGACACTTCTCCTCCTAAGGATATCTCTATTTGAATCTCCTAGAGTACTCCGTCCTGGCTTCAGAGACTACTTGCCTGAACCTGGACCATCTATACCCCAGATTCGACCCAAGCCTGCCAGAGCGGGCAGAGGTTCGCCCATCCCGCATGTACAGATAGAATTTTATCATGGCTTTCAAAAGGTCAAATACCAGCTCTTCTATGGCTACTGGCAGGCGATCCCGCCAGGTCGAGCGAGAAGACGACACATTACCACTAGAAAACCCGCGATCAAACCTACTCCAGAAACTACTCCCAGATGCCAATGGAGTTGCACAGGTCAGGCAGTAAGCAGCATCTGGAGGGTTGATTCTTCCACATCTATCACAGGTCTTCATCATAATATTCCCTTCATCGCGTATCCAAACATCCAAAGTTTATTAATTAAACACCAAATCAGGGGAGATAACCTCCCCTGATTTGGTTGGGTTACCGAAGATAATTTAGATAAGGTACTTGTCCAGTACCCCCTGCAGGAAGTAGAGAACAAAGGCTACGGTGACTATCCACAGTCCTGGGTGTACCTTCCTGGCTTTACCAGTAAAGATTTGTATCAGAGTGTAGAGTATGATGCCAGCGCCGATACCATCCGTGATCGAATAGGTGAAGGGCATTACTATCATTGTGATAGCTGCGGGGAAGCCAACCTCAAAGTTTCCAAAAGGTATAGTGGACCTTGGCCCGGAAGCTGTATGCTCGACCTCGTCAGCAGTTTCCTCGGACTCAGCAAGAGTAGTCATCATCATCCAACCCACTAACACGAGGGCCGGTGCGGTTGCTTGGGCAGGTATCACAGACGCCAAGGGCGACAGGAACATCATCAGCAGGAAACATATACCCGTCACTACGGAGGTCAGGCCAGTGCGTCCACCAGCCTCTATACCAGCAGCACTTTCGATGTAGGTAGTGGCACTGGAGGCGTTCGCGAAACCACCTACCACGGCCGCAAGGGAGTCTACCAGCAGAGGCTTCTTGACATCCGGGAAGTTACCCTGATCATCAAGATAACCAGCCTTACTACCAACACCGACGAGAGTACCCATGGTATCGAAGAAATCACTCAGCATTATCGAGAAGATAACCAGCAGGGCACTTATTGTACCAAGCTTGTTGAATACTCCTGTGAGGTTCACATTACCTATGGTGCTGAAGTCAGGAGCAGAGATTATACTGCTTGGCCACTGCGCGACGCCGGGCACTGACCAGGCACTACGATCAAAGAATGTTGTATTTATGATCGTAGCAAACAGGGTCGTCAAGAGGATACCTATAAGCAAGTAGGCATTACCTACAATGGGGTGTATCCTAGCCCCTACACTCCTGAGGAAGATCATCACCATCATGCCAAACACAAACACCAGAATAGGAAAGGTTGTTAGGTCTCCCAACCTAACAGCTGTAGTATCTGGCGTACCGGGAACAACAAAGCCTGCGTTCACCAGTCCTATAAAGGCGAGAAATAGACCGATACCTACCGCTATAGCTCTCTTGAGCTCGGTAGGTATCGCCCTCATAATCGCCTCTCGGAAGTTAGTTTGAGTTAGCACCAAGATGATTAGTCCTTCAATAACTATCACACCCATAGCTTCAGCAGGAGTCAGCCCCATAGCAGCAATAAGCTGGTAGGCGACTACGGCATTGAGTCCCATACCACTAGCTATGGCGAATGCCTTGTTGGTGTACAACCCCATCAGTATAGTCATCACACCGGCTACGAGAGCGGTAGCTGTGAGGGTGGCAGCCGGAGGAAGACCTCTGCCCTGCAGGCTTAGCACTGAGGGATTAACAAAGACGATGTAAGACATCACCATGAAAGTGGTGATGCCAGCCATAACCTCGGTCTTTACAGTAGTGCCGTACTCAGAGAGCTTGAAAACTCGGTCCAGTAACCCCCTCGAAGGGACGGCACCAGTCTCAGCTGATACCTTCGACATAGAGTACCCCTCTCCTTGAAAGATAATAAGATAATATGTATTCAGACAGAAGTATTATAAGTGTTCGCAAGCTACTGTTTGCAAACAGTTCGATGTTATAATTCTGATTAGACAATATTCAGTCGGAAAGGCCCCTCAGATGGACCCTCACGACCAGTTAGCCAAGATATCTCCTTCTCTAGCTAGAGCTCTAAGGACCTCAGGATACAGCAACCTGGAATCATTATCCCAGGTGACGGTAGAGGAGTTCTTGTCTACAGTTAGGGTCAACTATTCCGAGCTGCAAAAGATCAGAGACACACTACGATCACAGGGGCTGGATTTCAAGGAAGATAAAGTCAGGTATCCATTTATTAATCCTATGCTGCTCCAGCAAGTAGCATCCGAAGGCATAGACCTGTCTCAGACCAGTCTGTCGAGCATTGGATTACCCAGTTGGGCACAGACCCCTCTAGCATCGGCGGGAATAACTACTGTGCAAGACCTGGCATCAGCCTCGACTTTCTATATTAGGGCCATACTCGGCTATGTTGGCAGATCCCAGGCACTCGTAAAACAGTACACAGAAGAGTACTTGATGAAGCTGCTGAGATTATCCAAATCTCATGAGGTCGATAATAGTCTTGAAAACCTGCAGTTGAGTCCTAGAATCAGGGGTATCCTGCGGCGAGCTGGGATATTTACAGCAGATCAGTTATATAGGCTGACAGATGAGGAGCTCCTAAAGCTCAAGGGAATAGGTAAGGCTGCTCTGGAGGAGATCAAGGCTGTAAAGCTAGGCGACGCAGACAACAAGAGAAGCATAGAGGAAGAGAAGCAGAGGTTAGACGATGCCGGGATTAAGATTCCCGGCGGTATATCTGAACACCCAATATCGAAACTGCCACTGTCGATGTCGATCATTCACAGGTTAGAACTAGCAGGCATCAAAACTATAGGGGACATTACTGGAGAGAATTTCTCGAGACTCCAGGAGATTCCTAGAATTGGCAAGGTAACAGCAAAGAGGATATTAGAGGCTATACAAAGCTATTCTGAACAACTCCCCGCAGAGGTAGAGCTAAGTTCTGAAACCACTCAAGAAGATGTTAGTATTACAGAGCTGGACAAAGAGATCACAAAGCTCATCCAAACTATTAAGTCGCCCAGAGTACGAAGGGTGCTCGAAGCCAGGTTTGGAGTAAGCGGCAAGATACTCACCCTTCAGGAGATAGGAGCAGAACTGAAGCTATCCAAAGAGCGGGTAAGGCAGCTTGAAGAGCGAGGACTAAGACTCATTAGGAAACAAAATGCTGAACTGATAACGAGATTGATCGCGCCTGCCGTTGAAGCTATGAGTGCGGTTGGTGGAGTTGCTACTCTCAGGTACCTGCTGGATAGATTCCACACTACGTACAAGGTCGCTGATATGAATCCCGCGGGGGTAGCACGCTTCCTCTTTGAAGTCAGTGACTTATTAGTCCCTCTTCAAGGCAGAAGGTTCGCACTCAGAGAAGCTCCAGTGCAACAGGTAGAAGACCTGCAAGAGCTCATGAAGGGGCTACTGGTCAAAAGGCTTAGTCCCATGCCAATCAGGAGCTTTGAAGAGCTGCTGGCTTCAAACAGTGATTATGTCACATTAAAGACTACTTACCCTAACTTTTCACTAGAGGAGTTTGTGAGAGCTACCCCTAGCTTATACCTTACCCCTTCGGGAGACGTTGCGCTGCAGGAGTGGAAGAGAACTAAGATAGACAATATAGTCATGGCTTTAAGGGAAATAGGTAAACCAGCTCATTACAAGACCATAACTAAGCATGTAATTGATCACCTCCAAGATAGCACCTCTCCAGAACCTATAAGTACAGAGAGCATACATAACATACTATTGACAGAACCTTATTTCATTCGCCTCGGCAGAGGATTATTCGGATTGACCGAATGGGGCACCATAGATAAAGAGCTGGAATCCGGAATAGAAAACCTGATGCTGGCAGTTGGAAAGCCTATGCACGCAGAAGAGATAGCTGAAGCAATAGGTCGCGACCCCAAGGACATCAGCAGGGTTCTAATAGCAAGCCCCAAGTTTATCCCTATAAGAGAGAACTACTGGCTATTTGGGGAGGAGTATGACGCCAAGTCTGTATCATCTAGACATAGACTGCAGAAAACCGTGAGAGAGCTTGTCAGGACACCTGCTGGAAGCATAGTCGCTCGAATACAAATCAGCAGATCTACCTATAGAAGTGGCAGTCTAGCGGTAAGCTCTGATCTTCACACTATATTCCCCTCTGAAGGAGAGATAGTGGCGAAGTGCGGCGACACACAAGAGTCGACACATACCTACAGGCTACGCAGAGGTAGATCACATATATCCGGACTACGCATGTTCATGAGATCTCACCAAGTCACACCGGGACAAAGTATATATATAGAAGCTCTACAGTCAGGTGAGTACCGATACCGGTTATACACCGAAGAGCAATGGGCTAGAAGAATAAGTCAGGAAAACACTTAGCAATCTACTCAGCCTTGTTCTCATCCTGTCGTGACACGAGTTCTCGTAGTCGCTCAAGCGAATGTAAGAATAACTTACCATCTTCCCTAGATAAAATCCCCTGATGTATCAGCCATTCCAGATTTATCGCAGCGCTCTCCTTGGAGACCCCTGCTAACACCGCCAGCTCTTTTGTGTCAGGCACGCCCTTGAGCCATATTCTATCCTCTTGCTGTACACCTAGCTCATCAGCTACCTGTATCAGCAGATTCGCTAGCCTATCTAGGCCAGAGCTGATGGCAGACATCTCTAATATCCAATGCAAGCTACATGCGGCTTCGTACAGACCTTTTGTTAGTTCGGCCACTGACTGATCATCTCTGGGCAAGAATCCCCAGCCCAAAGATTCATCCCAGCTAACGCACACTGCTTGCTCAACTGGTTCAAATCTAACTAGACTGGTAGCTTGGGATTTACTGATAGGCAGGATTAGCTTTCCACGTTCTATCCGTCCTATTCTCGAAGGTCTGCCGGACACTTTTTGTTCGTACACGTTTAGCTTACCGTCAAGCAGCAGCGTTGGAGACTCCACGATTACAGTCTCAGGTGCCGAATAAACGATTTTATTGCCTGAGCTTATATCGAGCTCTGTCTCGTTCAAATCTATCAGGATGTAACCCGAGATCAGGAGCTTGTACCTGAGGTCTCCCATTCGCCAGGAGAACTCACTTCTTACCGTCAAAGTTACCACCCTGCAATAGATTCTCCAAGTGCTTTTGCAACTCGGTGTACTCTTCGATGATCAATCTAGATCTATGTTCATCAAGGAAAATGCCAGGGTCCATAAGCACTCTTTCTATCTCTGACAGGCGGGCACGGATAGACTCAGCAACAGCTTCTGGATTATCTCCCTGAGAATCTCCACGTTCTGCTTGGCTATCTACCTGACTAGATGGACGGAATTCATTACTTTTGCTCAGAGTCAAGTATTCCTGAAGTACAGCTGCGAGCTCACCCTGATTTTCGTATAGGGCAGGGTCTTCCAATGCGTTCTTGAGTTCCCTCAGCCTTCTCTGTGCCTCAGGCTCTAACTCATCGGGCTCAAAGGATGCAGATCCCAGCATTTCCAACTGCTCTAGCAAGGAAGCCTTCTTTTCCCAACGCTCATTTAGGTCCTGCAGCCTACCTTGAAGCTCTCCATACTCAGATAGGAGAGAATAATAGTGCTCTCGATCCTGGTACAAGCTATCATCCTCAAGGTGAGCTTGTAGCTCCTGGAGGCGATCCTCAGTATCGCTGATCTCAGTTTCAAGATCTTGAACTTGTGCACGCAGTCTAAGGATCTCTCTTTCCTTAGCCTTGGGCTTTCTGTTAGCTTTATGCTGCGCCTGACTTGGGGCAGGCTTAGTACTTACCTCCAGCTTAACCTCAGACACCTTAGCCTTATAATCTGTGTAGTTGCCCAAGTATGGTGTAATATGCGTATCTTCTACAACGATTATCTTCTGGGCAAATTTATCTATAAAGTATCGATCGTGAGATACTACTACGCAAGTACCAGGGAACTCACGAATAGCAGACTCTAACACCTCCTTGCTAGCTATATCCAGATGGTTTGTGGGCTCATCCAGAAGCAGCGTATTTACAGGTCTTAGCAGCAGCAGGAGCAATGCGAGCCTGCTTCTCTCACCACCACTGAGCACGGATATGTACTTCTCTACATCATCGCCTCTAAATAGGAACCTACCAAGCAGGTCGCGGATATCAGTGACTGTCCATCCCTGTGGGGCTTGCTCCAGAACCAGGTCATATATGGTCTTGTCACTCTGCAGAATCTCTGCCTGATGTTGGTCATAATATCCGAGCCTGACGTTATATCCAAGGTGTATCGATCCGGAGGAAGGCTCTTCCATGCCTGCCAGTATTTTCAGAAGGGTAGTTTTACCACTCCCATTAGGCCCTATTATGGCAATCTTGTCACCGCGCTCTACAAGGAGATCTATGCCTTCCAGGATCTTGTGAGAGCCATAAGACTTGGAGATGTTCTTCAGAGCAAATACTTCCCGACCACTGTGACCAGCATAGTTGAACTTGAAGGCTATCTTTCTTGAGAAGATCTTTGGTGCTTCGACCTTCTCTAGCTTCTGAAGCATCTTCTCTCGGCTCTGGACCGCTCTGGCTTTGGTCGCCTTGTAACGAAATCGCTCTATAAAAGCCCTCTGCCTCTCAAGATACTTCTGCTGTCTTTGAAAGGACTCAAGCTGATCCTGAAGCCTTCGCTCCTTCTCAGCAACATACCAGCTGTAGTTACCTTGATAATCTGTGGCTTTACCATCCTGTAGCTCGATAGTACGAGTAGTCAACTTATCCAAGAGATATCGATCGTGCGAGACAAGGATCACAGCACCTTTGTAGCGTATTAGAAAATCTTCAAGCCACTCGATAGCATGTAGATCCAGATGATTGGTAGGCTCATCCAGTAGAAGGATATCTGGCTCCTCCAGCAATACCTTGGCAAGCGCTACACGACTCTTCCATCCACCGCTGAAATTCGATACCACCCTTGAGAGATCGTTGGGCGTGAATCCCAAGCCATGTAGCACCTTGCCCACTTCCCTCTCGATCGTGTAGCCCCCAAGCCTCTCAAACTCAGAGCTGAGTCGCTGGTACTCGACAAGCAGCCGGTCCAGCTCTTCCCCTGTAAGCGCGGACATCTCCTGTTCGAGCTTGCGCTGCTTGGACTCTATCTCCAGCACCTCTCCAAACACTGAAAGCATCTCGTCATGGAGAGTTCTGCTGGAGACTATGAAGCTGTCCTGAGGCAGATAGCCAACTTTGAGCCCTGGCAGAAGAACTATCTTGCCTCCAGAGGGCTGTAGTTCGCCGCTGATCGCCTTGAGAAGAGTGCTCTTACCAGCGCCATTGGCCCCGACCAAGGCTACCTTTTCTCCGGCATTAACCTTGAAGCTTACGCCGGAGAGTATGGGCTTTCCATCTAGAATTATCTCGAGATCTATAACCTGTAGCATAGAACGCTCAACAAATTGTTCTCTTGTATTTATAAAAATTCTACATCAACAGAAAGCATAAGGGGTGGAATATGACCACCCCTTATGTAATTTGTTACAGAATGTATAAGCTATTCTGCTACTGACTCGCTTGGCACTTTGGAAGGTGTAACAGGTAATTTACTAGTCTCCCTTCTGTCAAATACTCCAAACAGCCAGTCCACCAGCACGCTTGCCTTGTTCTTGAAGCCTTCGAGCTTATACAGGTACACAGCGCGCCACACGAGCCATCCTATGAACCCGCTGAACTTTATACCCATTATGTTGGCCACAGCATTGTTCTTCCCCAGGCTGACGAGCTCACCCTGGTACTTGTACTTCAAAGGCTCCAGCGGTTCGTTCTTTAGGGTATGAATTATATTAATAGCTGCAGTCTTTCCACCAGCAATCGCCACAGGCGCGTTGGGGGGAAGTGGCCTCTGCTCACCGGGCATAAAGTACATCGCACAGTCACCAATCACATATATCTCAGGGTGGTCAGGCAACTGCATGAAGTCATTAACTCTGACCCTGCCATCCCTGCCTTTCTCTCCTGGCAGATCAGCGACCAATGGATTGGCCTTCACACCTGCCGTCCATACTACCGTCTCGCTCGGTATGAAGCTCCCATCCTTGATGCGCACTCCACCCTTCTCTACATCAGCCACAGGAGTGTTGAGAAGAACTTCTACGCCCTTCGATTGTAGGGTCTTCATAGCGTTCTGGCGCAGCTGATCATCCAAAGCAAGGAGTATACGATCCAGGGCCTCAACCAATACGACCCTCACCTCACCAGGATCTATCCCGGGATATTCCTTGAGAAGTACGTGGCTCGCCAGGTCACGTAGGGATGCTGCGAGCTCCACTCCAGTAGGACCAGCCCCTACAATCACGAAAGTCAGCAACCTGCGGCGGACCTCAGGATCCTGCTCTACCTCGGCGCGTTCAAAGGCATCTATGATATGATTGCGCAGCTCTATGCCATCGCTAATCGTCTTCAAAGTAAACGAATTTTCCTCTGCACTGGCAAGACCAAAGAAGTTATTGGTCGCTCCTAGAGCTACAACCAGATAGTCATAGTAGATTGGGCCGTCATCCGTGTAGACGCACTTATCTTCTACAGATATCTTCTGCACATTGCTTTCCTGAAAGCGGAAGCCATCGGCCTGAGTAGCATACCTTACTGGATGGGTAACGTTATCCGGTTCAACCCCCCCAGTCGCGACTTGATAGAGTATGGGCGTAAACAGGTGGAAGTTAGCGCGATCCACCAGTAATACATCCAGATCTAGGCCATCTCTGTTGCGAGCTAAGGTTCTTGCAGCTGCCAGCCCTCCGAACCCTGCTCCTAGTACTACCACCCGAGTAGAGTTGTTGCTTGAGTAATAGCCCCCTCCTCTGCGCGTTGCCTGCAATGCAACCAAAGCTCCTACCGATCCTAAGAGTCCTATTCCGAGTAAAGCCTTTTTCATTCCCGCTCCCCTAGCAAAATTTACTTTTGGTGAGAAGACTTTTATCGACAACTATAGTGACATCTACTTGCAAATAGGATAGCATAAATAATCCGTGAGTTCCTATTAGGACCCCGGACAAAAATATACCACCAGGATATCCTGGTGGTAATAAGTATACTAAGAATGAATCACTGGGACCTATCGACTGGCTGCTTCCTCTACAACAGGCTGTCTACTGTTACGCCACTCGACCAGCTTAGCTAGCGGCTCGAGGTTATAATCAGGGCCATCAGCGCCCACTATCAGATGGGTTACACCAGCTTCCACGTAGTAATCCGCCTTGTCTACCCACTCATCACCTATCATTATGGAACGTTCTATCTCGCTGGGGTCTCTCCCCACCTTTTCACACCATTCATCTATGACTTTATTCAACTCCCTGGCCTCATCGGGAGTGCCAAAACCGTTCCAGGCATCTGCGTACTGCGCTACTAGGCGGAGAGTCACCTTTCTACCACTGCCACCTATGAGAATGGGTATGCGACCTCTAACTGGACCCGGATTAAGCTTTTTCCAGCGCTCAATGATTATAGGCAGCGACCTTTCCAGATCCTTCAGCCTGCTAGCAGCGGTTCCAAACTCGTAACCATACTCTCTGTAATCTTTTTCAAACCATCCCGCACCGATACCAAGGATGAGTCTTCCTTTAGATATATGGTCCACCGTACGGGCCATGTCTGCGAGCAGATTAGGGTTCCTGTAGGAATTGCAGGTCACCAGGGCGCCAAGCTCCACTCGCTTCGTTACCTCGGCCATACCGGCCAGCATAGTCCAACACTCGAAGTGCTTGCCGTTAGGATCTCCCGAAAGTGGAAAGAAATGGTCCCAGTTATAAAGTACGTCTGCACCTATATTCTCTGCTCTTATCCAGGCATCTCTGATCTGATCATAATCAGCATGCTGTGGCTTGATCTGCACTCCAACTCTAAGTCGCACGCAAAAACCTCCTAATACAATCTTCTAATTGGGAGAAGTGCCACAGCTTAGTATAGCAATGAGTATGCCAGTCCTGAAAAAGGATTCTATATCGTCTTCTTTACCTATAGCCGTTGGAGTAGCGCTGTACCATCAGCCCAGTGGATTCTATTAATGCCTTTATCTCTTCGGGCGAGACTTCTTCTGGATCGTATTTCACCTGCACCAAGCGTGCGGGCAAGTTTATCACCACTTCCTCTATCCCAGGCACCCCATCTAGAGAACTATAGACTGCGGATCGATCACTATCCTGTGTCATTCCAGGTACGTTGAAGCTCACCAGATCCAAAGTAGAAGCCACTTCCACATACTCCTTAGCGATTTATACGAAACGTACAGTTAAGGCACCATATCGAGATTGTACGACTATAGGGGTTAGCCTTACCAGCCAGGGGACCGCCACAGGCTGGGCAAGGAGCATCCAAGTCTACCACCTGGTCAGGAGTAGACATCAGTTTTTCAGATATCTCGGCCATGCGGTGTGTGAGCTTGTAATCTCCAACTGGATCTCTATCGAAAGTTTTCTCGTCGGTCTTAGGCTTAGCAGGTCCACCATACATTTATCTATTCCTCACCAAGATAAGATTTACGCACCATATCGTTCTCTTGTAGCGCCTTAGCGCTGTCAGCCAGTACTATCTTACCTGTTTCTATTACATAGCCTCTATGGGCTACGCTCAGGGCCATAAGAGCATTCTGCTCCACCAACAGTATAGTCGTACCTTGCTCATTTATCTCTTTGATGATAGAGAAGATCTGCTCCACCAGAATCGGCGCCAGGCCCATTGAAGGCTCATCCAGCAACAACACTTTTGGTCGGGCCATCAGAGCACGAGCTATAGCTAGCATCTGTTGCTCACCACCAGACATAGTACCAGCCTTTTGGTTTATTCTCTCTTTCAACCTGGGGAAAAGAGTAAAAACCCTCTCCATATCGGCCCTGATTCCATCCTTGTCGTTGCGCAGGTAAGCCCCCAGTTCCAAATTCTCCTTCACACTCATTCGAGGGAAGATCCTCCTTCCCTCCGGGGCGTGACCTATCCCCCTGGCAACTACTTCATGAGGCGGCAACATATCGATTCTTTTGCCCTCAAGCTTTATGGTGCCCATTCTCGGATGTATAAGTCCTGAGATAGTGCGCAAGGTAGTAGTCTTACCAGCACCATTACCGCCTATCAGGGTAACTATCTCTCCACGCTGTACGTGCAAGGATATGCCTTTTAAGGCATGTATATTGCCGTAGTAGACATGTATATCCTCCAGCTCCAGCATAGACTCCTGTTTTTCATGAGGAGCACCAGTCTGTTGCAATACACTTGTCACTGCAGATCTGTGTTCTGTCATGCTGTTGCAGCTCTCCCTAGATAAGCTTCAATAACTCTTGGATCGGATCTGACCTCGTTAGGCGTTCCCTCAGAGATCTTCTCTCCATAATCGAGCACAGACACTCTATCGCTTATCCCCATGACGACCTTCATATCATGCTCTATCAGGAGAATGCTTAGCCCCAGGTCTTCTCTCAACCTACTAATAAAACGAGTCATGGCGGCCGTTTCCTGGGGATTCATTCCTGCTGTAGGTTCATCCAGCAAGAGTAGCTTGGGATCTGAGGCAAGCGCACGAGCGATCTCCAGCCGCCTCTGATCGCCATAGGAAAGATGCTTTGCTGTAACATCCTCCACTCTCCTAAGGCCAACGAAGGCTAGAAGTTCTCTAGCTTTTCTAACTGCGCTCTCTTCCTCTCTTATAACAGATGGCGGCCTGAATATCGCCCCAATAAGCCCTGCCTTCAGCCGCACATGCTCTCCTACGAGTACGTTTTGAAGAGCAGTCATGTTCTGAAACAACCTTATATTTTGAAAGGTCCTACACATGCCCAACTTCACGATCTCGTGAGGAGGTTTACCGGTTATGTCGTGGCCATCGAATTCTATCCTGCCAGAGGTTGGCTTATACAACCCTGTCAGGATGTTAAAAAAGGTAGTCTTACCAGCACCGTTAGGACCAATGATGCTGACTATAGATCTCTCTGGAATGGTAAAATCGACTTCTCTTACTGCTACCAATCCTCCGAATTCCTTAGTAACTTTGTGCGCATGCAGAAGCATATCCTTTCCCTCCTAGGAACGGGCTCCACCAGTAGAATGGGTTTCGGATCTTACATCGTATAACTGCTCAGGTGCCTCCTCGTCCTCATGCAGTTCAGCCATACGTTCAGCACTTGGGAGTATCCCCTCGGGTCGCAGAAGCATCATGATAACGAGGGTTAGGCCGAAGATAAGATATCTGTACTTAGTAAGGTCGAGGTTGAGCAGGAAAGACCAATTAGTCCTCTCGCCAAGTGTCTGGCCCCATTCCGATATTTTGTCAGCCAGCACTCTGTCAAAAAGCCCCAGCAGGAACCCTCCCACTATTACTCCCCAGATGTTACCCATACCTCCCAATATAACCATGCACAGGAGCAATACTGAGGTGCTGAATTCGAACTGGCTAGGTGCCGCAAAGGAGTACCGGCTGGCAAACATAACTCCTACAAATCCCGAGAAGCTAGCACCCATAGCAAAGGCAAGCAGCTTGGTTCTAACCAAATCTATACCCATCGAAGTTGCTGCTATCTCATCCTCCCGCATGGCCATCCATGCCCTACCTATGCGGGAGTCCCGCAGGCGACGGGCGATGAAGATAAGTATCGCCCCAATAGCGATCAGCAGGTAGTACCAGGCTATAGTGCTCTGTGGCCCACTACCCAGACGGAAACCAAATATCACAGGTTGATCTATAGCATTCAGTCCCTGTTCTCCATAAGTTATGCTGTGGGCATTTAGGAATATAACTGGTACTATCTCGCCAAATCCCAAGGTAACTATCGCCAGGTAATCTCCTCTTAACCGTAGTGTAGGCGCGCCAAGAATCACGCCACATATCGCAGTGATGAAGAATGCAAGGATTAGTGAGAACCAGAAGTTAACGTGTAGAAATGGCATGTTCGAGGAAAGGAACTGTGCCACCGGGCTTCTAGGGCTAGTCAGTATAGCGATCGTATATGCACCTATCGCGAAGAATGCTGCGTACCCCAGGTCAAGCAATCCGGCATAACCCACTACTATATTCAGGCCAAGGGCCAAAAGGATATAGGCTATGATAGGGAACATTTGGTCTATCATACTGAAGTGCAACACAAGCCGCATCAGGGGGTCTACGACCCATGGCCAAGTTAGCGCCGCTAGTATAACTATAGTGGCCGTAACAGTGTTTACCTTGTCTTTCCTGTAGTTCTCCCTCAGGCTGTTAATCTGTTTTGAGACCCATGAAGCCATGCAGCATCCCTCCTATGCCTTATCCCCTACCTGCTCGCCCAATAGACCAGAGGGACGAAATACCAGGATAATGATCAGGATCGCGAATATAACGGCATTGGTCCATGTAGACTGTAGGTAGTAATTACTGAAGGATTCAACTATACCGATGATAAAACCTCCAAGCACGGCACCACTCAGGTTGCCTATGCCTCCAAGAACAGCGGCTGTGAAAGCTTTGAGCCCCGTCTCAAATCCTCTGGTGAACACCATAGTACCCGTATGGAGACCGTACATCAGACCAGCAGCTCCAGCAAGCGCGCCTCCGAGCAGGAAAGCAAACGATATGGTCCTGTTTATGTTGATGCCCATCAAAGCCGAAGCATCCCTATCCTGAGAGGTAGCCCTCATAGCCTTACCGATTTTCGTATGCAGGACGACAAACCTCAGCAGAATAAGCAGGATAACAGTCATAGCAATTACTAGAAGGCTGCGCAAGTAGAATCTCAGTCCAAGACCAGTCCAATCAAGCAGATTGACGGGAGGTATCCATAGCCTCGGGAAACTGACGGGCGAGGGACCTTTCCAAGTTAGTCCAATCTGGATGAGTATGAAAGATACTCCTATAGCACTTATAAGGGGAGCCAAACGAGGGGCGTTTCTGAGTCTTCTGTACGCTACCCTCTCTATGATCACATTCAACACCCCACCAAATATCATGGGAACTACAAGTCCAAGCAAGAAGGCGATAACTTTGACGTAAAATGGGCTTCCGCTATCTACGCCGATAGCATCAAGAACCGTCAATGACATAAAGGATGTGAGCATGAAGAGATCGCCATGAGCGAAGTTAATTAGCTCCAGGATACCGTAGACTAGTGTATAGCCGAGAGCTATGAGCGCAAACACCGCTCCCAGAGCGATACCATCTAGAAGAACCTGGAGAAATGTCTCCATAAGCTACCCTCTCTACTTAATCAGCAGATCTCGTAAAAAGGGGCGCGAATTACAGGTTCGCGCCCCGAGACCACTAACTACCAGCATTAAGCTGCTTCACCCAGACCCACTTACCATCCTTTACCTGGTATCCATGGTAGGTCCTGAGGGTCGTATCTCCACGCTTATCAAAGCTCCATTTGCCTAGCGCACCATTGACGGTACCCAGGTTGTTCAGCGCTTTGAGGACATCCTTGGGATCCTTGCTACAAGCTTTATCTATCGCGAGCAGGGCAGCTAGCATAGCATCGTGACCGAAGATTGCATAAGGCTCGGGCTCGGAGCCGAAAGTCTTCTTGTAGTTTTCGTAGAACTCTTTGCCTGGACCAGTAAGCTTGTCTGGAGGCGCTGCAGCCACTGTTCCATAGGCCCCCTCAGCAGCATCACCAGCACCATCAATAAAGGAGCTCTCGAGAATACCGTCAGGGCCCATGAACTTTATCTTCTCTGGATCGGGCTCTATGTCTCTAAGGTCCTTGACAAGCTGAGTACCACCAGTCTCGACCAACCCTCCAAAGTAAACCAGGTCAGCCCCTTTATCCACAATCTTCTGCATAAGTGAAGCATATGAACCCGCTTGGGGATCTATACCCTCAAATCCCAAGACCTCCAAACCTATCTTCTGAGCATGCTCGCGGAAGACCTGAGCCAGACCTAGACCATAAACTTCCTGGTCGTTGAGCACGTAGACCTTCTTTGCCCCCAACTCCTTTGCCCAGTTTGCAGCGGCAGTACCCTGGAGGTTATCTGCAGGCACTACTCTAAAGTAGTTTCTGGGACCATTCCTATACAGGGACTCATACAGCTTGGGATCAGGAGGACCAGGCTGGGTCAGGTTTATGGCCGTATTGGCGGGACTTATCATCGGAATGCCTGCCTCGTTCAGAATAGGGATAGATATAGCGGCAGCACCCGAGTTGAATGTACCCAGATACACGGTAGCCCCGTCTCTGATGGCCCTGTTAGCATTCTCAGTCTCTTTCTCCTGAGTCCACTTACCAGCAGCTGCAGTAGCATCATCAAGCGCTTTGAACTCTACCTTATACCCACCTGCCTTACCACCATGCTCCTGAAGGGCCAGCTTCATACCGTTCACGACGGATACGGTCTGAACACGAGAAGGACCAGTCATGGGCAAGCTGGAATAGATCAGGAGCGTCTCGTTCTTCTCAGGACACTTTGCACCAGTCTGAGTTTCCTGAGCTGCCGGGGAGCCAGACGGCGAAGCACTCGGTGAGGCAGCAGTTGTAGGAGATGGCGAAGGCGAGCTCCCAACACCCTGCGTACCCGGGGTTGGCGTTTGCCCAGCAGTAGAGCCACCACATGCAGATAACAACAAGCCAAAGATTAAGACAAGAACAGCGATAAGTGATGGTTGTTTATCCCCTTTCCTCATATTCCCCTCCAATTGCTCTTTAGTGATATTTCTCGGTAAGTGATAACTTTGTGCGGGAGTATAATAACGATAAAGTCAAGTGTCAAGAACCAAATTGTCACAATATTCGGACAAAAGCATGTAACATTTGCCATAGAAAAGCGGAGATATATACTAAACTGTGGAAGCGCACAAAGAAACTGGCCAGGAATACAAGCTGGGTTATGGGCTGCTTGCAGCTGTCTTTGCGATTTTACTCATAGCCTTCTTTCGAATCTTATTCCAGGTCCGTTCACCAATCGAGGTTTTACTTGATAGGCTGCTCACGCTGATTCCCATGAGGTGGTTCGAGTCCCTCCTGGGTTTCTTTGGTGGCTACGCTAAGCCATTTGCCTATCTTGTTGCCGTCCTGGTAGCAATAGTTGGTGGCGGGCTGTTTCTGCTCATAGCAAGGTTTTTATCCTCAACCTTTGGCACGACACTTAGAAAGACGTTTAGTATCCTGTGCTTGGCACTAGCGATATTGCTTGCAATACTTGTCTTGTCTCTTGGAAGCTCACCATCGACTCTAGCCCTTACCCTGGGCGCGGTATTTGTGTACTATGCTGGGGTGCAGTACTTCGTATCCTCGAGTCAGGCTCCCAAAAAAGATGTGGCTGATAGCTCCAGAAGAAGGTTTCTAAGACAGTTAGGAGCGACTGTGATAGGTGTAGCAGCAGCAGGAATCGTGGTATCCATAATACAGAGACTACTCAGTCAGGCAACTATCACATCTACCGGCAAAGCAAGTGGCAATATGCCAGAACCATTCACCCCAAATGATGAGTTCTATGTGGTCTCCAAAAACATCCTAGATCCTAATGTCGATAGTACCTCTTGGAAACTTAGAATAGGAGGGCTAGTACAAAAGCCATTTGAACTGACGCTAGATGAGATCAAGCAGCTACCCCCTGTAGAGCAGGATCAGACCTTGGAATGTATCTCTAACCCAGTGGGAGGAGATCTTATAAGCAATGCCAAGTGGAAAGGCATTAGGTTGAGAGACCTCCTGGAGCAAGTCCAGGTCAGAGAAGGGGTAATAGATATCAAGTTCACCTGTGCTGATGGCTACACGGAATCGATCCCCCTGGAAAAGGCTATGGAACCTACAGTGCTGCTTGCTTATGAGATGAATGGAGAGCAGCTGCCTTCCAAACACGGCTCTCCTCTCCGCCTGCTGGTGCCCAACATCTTTGGTATGAAGAACGTGAAATGGGTCGAACGAATAGAAGCGGTCAATGAGGACTACAAGGGTTATTGGCAACAACAGGGCTGGAGTGATATAGCAACCATCCAAACCATGTCACAGATCAGGGTTCCTGCCAGTAACTCTGAGATACAGATAGGTGAAGAGACAGAGATAGCAGGCATCGCCTTCGCTGGGTCAAGGGGTATAAACAAGGTTGAGGTGAGTACAGACGCAGGAAAGACTTGGCAGACCGCACAGCTCGATCCGGAGATAGGACCATTATGTTGGCGGTTCTGGCGCTACAGGTGGACACCTGAATCTGAGGGTTATTACACTTTGGTAGTGAGGGCGCAGGACGGCGAAGGTAACTGGCAGACTGAGGAGAGGCAGCCAACACTACCATCCGGAGCAACTGGCTATCACTCCATCCAGGTAAGAGTAACCGGCTCGAGCCAATAGATTACTCCTTCCAGGATATCTGGACTTGAGAGTAACCCATGGATGTCATAAGCGATCTTATTGACTGTTCAGCGTTCTGCTTAGCATCTTCCAGCAGGCCATCTTCTACAGCAGCCTGTCTGATTTGATCCTCGGCTGTAGCTCTGACCTTGCTTTCCAGATCCTTATCAGGTTTAGAAAATAGCCCCGTACTGCGTTCGTAGACATAGCTCTTCTCGTTATCCAACCTGCTATAGAACACCTGAGGCTGGGGCAGTGTGAGCTCTACTCTATCACCCTGCACTCTTATATCTTTTTCACTGATCTTGGAAAGATCCACCCCTGCAACCACTTCCCCATGCGCTATAAACAGAATCTTATCCCCTAACAGAGCACTGGGGATATACTTTCTGGTCTTGCTGGCCCCAATTACCTTCTCTACGGTATATTTAGCTGTTTCGAGTCTTGAGAGCTGCTGAATGCTCTTTATAACCTCATCCTGCCGGGTATCGATCACGACTGTTTCCCTAGGAACCAGCCCCTTCGCAAGGTTAGAGACCTCGGTTCTTACGTAGAGACAGGAACCCACTATGAGAAATACAGTGATCGCCAGCACCATAGCCAAAAGGATGAATATCCATCTTACAAATCCCCTGTTTCGGGCTGGCTCCGGAGATAAGCTAGGAGACGAGGAAGACAAAGCTATTATTTCTCCTTGACTAGCTTGAATGCGCAGCTTTGTACTGAGGCGAATCCTTAGAGATCTGCATTAACTCTATAGGATTACCATCCGGATCGGAAATCCACGCCTGCCAGTTGTTATCTCGACCTAATATAGGACCTCTGGCTATATCCACCCCTTGCTGTCTCAGATCCTGAAGCGTAAGCCCCAGATCATCGACCAGAAGGCATAGATGTCGATAGGATGCACCAGCAGAGCTTCCAGCTCCAGACCCATTTGGGAAGAGTTCTATGAATCTATCCCCCGCTACATGCAGGTAGACGAGCATCAATGAGCCATCATCGTTATATAACCTGAACGCCTCATTTATGCCTAGCTTTGCATAGAACTGAATAGAGCGTTCTATATCAGCTACTGAGTAAGCTGGATGACCTATGTCAAGTATCATAACCCCTCCCCCTAGCATGTTACAGAGAAATATACTACGCAGGATCTATTTAGGCAACATGTGCGTGCATCACTTCTTCCGGAGTCTCCCCATAAGCAATAGCTCTAGAGAGTTCCATACCTATCTCGACAGTATCTCCCACAACCAGCACAGCTGGAGGAGTTATGTGTCTTGATCTGGCTATGTGTACGATCTCTTGCAGCGGAGCAAATATCACCTGCTGCTCGGGAGTAGTGGCCCATCTAACCAGCGCAGAAAGTTGTTTGGGGTTCCTACCATGAGAGATGAGATTGGACACTATTCGTTCCAGATTCTCTACTGCCATCAGGAAGACAAGTGTATCCGAAGCCTTAGCCAAAGCCTCCCAGTCGAATACCTTGTCGCAAGAATTATCCCGATCATGGCCAGTAGCTATGGTTACCGAGCGAGCGACACACCTGTGGGTGACCGGAATCAAAGCAGCTGCAGGACCTGCCAGGGAAGAGCTGACACCTGGTATCACTTCAAAAGGCACCCCAGCACTTGCAAGAAACAGGGCTTCTTCAGCTCCTCTTCCAAAGACAAAAGGATCTCCTCCCTTGAGCCTCACCACAAATTTGCCCTCTCTGGCCTTGTCCACCAGCAATCTATTTATATCTTCCTGCTGTATTCGGTGTCCCCCAGGAGTCTTACCTGCATCAATTAGTTCAGCGTCCTCGCGGCAGTAGTTGAGAATACCTTCGCCTATTAGGCGATCATGCACGATCACATCTGCGCACCCCAGCCTCTTAGCTGCCTTTATAGTAAGCAGTTCAGGATCTCCTGGACCTGCCCCAACTATAGAAACGAACCCGGATGAGCTCATGCTCTTGCCTCCAATTCAACCTTATCCGAAGCCAGCCTGCTCCAAAGCAGTTCTGTAGCCTCGTCTACCTTGCCCTCCCAAACGAGTGACTTCAGATCGTCATCCAGTGCCCGCTGCCATTCCTCTGGATCTATAGTAAATCTGGCAGGGCCAAGCCTTTCCCTTACTGTGGCGGCTACCTCAAGCAGGTGGGCCCAATGTGGGGGAAAGTCACGCTCTATCTTTCGGCGAACATGGCTGGCTATAGCAGGACTCAAGGCATTGGTAGATATGGCTATCACCAGCCTACCTCTGCGAACCACAGCTGGAGCAATAAAATCGCAGTTAGGGATGTCGTCCACGGCAAGGACCGGGATATTCCTCTCCCTGGCCTCCTTTGCTACCTTAGCATTGGCTGACTTATCATCGGTAGCAGCAAAGCATATATAGGCGCCCTCCAGATCTCCATAGGTATACTCCCTCTGTATCCAGGTAAGGGCACCTTCGATAGCCTTCTCCCTGATGTAGTCAGAGACTTCTGGAGCTATAACCACTAGCGGATCAGGGCCGCATGGGATTAAGCCCCTAACCTTGCCTGTGGCTATCTCACCACCACCTACAACCACTACCTTCTTTCTGCAGAGATCCAGGAATGCAGGGTAGTAATCATAGATCTTATCAGCGTGCGTCCTGGCCATAGCCTACCTCTCAATTGCAAAAAAGTGCAATATATCACATATTCTCCCCTGCTTATTTCTGGATAATATCAAAAATCAAGATAGAAAGGCAAAAATCTGCTCTCTAATGCAGCATCATTTCTGCTGCAATTAGTTGCAATTAGTAACGACCGACTATCAATAATCTATAGCTATTTTCTTGGGCTGGGATTATTTGCAAGGTTCATCCTAGCCACTCTTCCAAAGTGGTACAAGTAGAAGGGCTGCGGCCATAAATAACCTGTTCTCTTAGCTCGCCAAAAGTGCCGAATCCTTCAGCGTAAGCATCATGTTTGTGTATGCTCTCAAAACTTACCACCCTAGCTAACAGGAAGTCTTCCTCAGGCAGGTCAGAGTAAGTATTTACCGCTGATCTCAGTATCTCCCGAGCCACATCCTCTACGAAGCGAGGTCTACGATGGGCCTTGTGAACTACGAAGAACTCGTCCGGGCGTTTGAGAAGACCGTAGTTCTCCGAGCTCATGGAGGACTCGGCGATCTCTACCAAGTCCTCAGCTCTTACCATTGCATCTGTCCCAAGAAGTATAGTAGCCTTTGATCTCTGGTTATGCGCGGCGGTAGGTATAGCGGCCAGTATCTTCTCTGCCTCTTCTGATGTAAATCCCTCCTCGGCCAGCCTCTCCCTAGAGTGCTCGAGTATCATATCCTGTGCACAAGGGCACGCCGTCATACCCTCCGCTTCTATCCCTACCATCCGCCGATAACTATCCTGCTTACAAACTGCTATTCCAAGCAGGGTATACATCTCATCTGTTGGGATTCCTGATATAGGGGCATACCTACGAAGTGAGAACTTTGCCCTTATTCTTACCTCGCTCCTAAGGGCTTTCTGGGCATTTACGATCCTCTCAGCGATCCTAAGAGCAAGAGATTCCACATCCGGAGCCTCATCAGCAACCGCATCATCCAGAGTTTCATCAAGAGCATGGCTGAAGCGAGACATATGAAGCCCTTTCTGGTTTGGGCCTATATCTGCCAGCAGGCTTATCTCGGCCTGCAATACCCTGGATCTAGATCCTTTACCCAGCCTTATCATCCTCTGTACGTTCGTCACTCCCACACGACCAAGACGCACAGCTACTTCTGGCTCCTGCCCCTGCACATCACGAGACAAGCGTAATGCCAGCCCCCTTCTTGCCTTTCTGACACCAGACTTATCTACTTTCTCCAGGAGCTGAGCGATAGACTCACCTAAAGCTGGGTGGACCATATCAGGAGCGATCTCAGCAAGAGGCACTAATACAAAAGCTCTCTCGTGCATGTAAGGATGAGGAACTTCTATATCTTCTGATTTGAGGACCAAATCGTCGTACAGCAACAAATCAAGGTCTATTGGCCTGGGAGCGTTCCTGAAAGAAGGCCTCCTACCCATCCTGTGCTCTATAGACTTGAGGAATTTGAGCAGATCTCTTGGCTCAAGATCAGTTTGTCCCTCAACTACCGTATTCAGAAACTTAGGCTGTTCTTTGTATCCCACTGGTTCGGTTTCGTATATAGAGGCAATCTTATCGATCTTCACCCTTGAGCGCAGAGACTGGATGGCCTCAGCTATATTGGCATATCTATCTCCCAGATTAGATCCCAATCCTATGTAAACAGTGTGCACTTCTATCTACCTCCAGAAAGGCTCAGAACCTGTTGTACCACTTACAGCTTATCTGAGCCAGTACAGGAACTAAAGATGAATCTAGAAAAGTCTATAGGAACAAAAGACGCATAAAGATAGTTATTTGATCAAAATTCAAAATCAATCTCCTGGAGGGGTAATTAGTATGAGGGGTCTTCTTCGATTTATCTTTCTGGCCACACTTATAGCCACTTTGGGATTCGCTTTCCTCCCTGATAACTCTCTAGCCGAGGAGGAATCTGCAATAATAGCAACCTTTGACGTCAATGGAGAAAAGTTCAAGGTACTGGTACGCAATCCAGCAACTATAGCTCAAATACTAGATCTAAAGGAAGGTAAGAGCACCGCCAGCATTCCTAACGGGAAGATATTACCTGGTGCAGGGGAGATGAACCACAACGCTCCATACAGTTGGCATCTAGACCCACAAGATATATCGATGGCGGATTTCACGATAGAGCTCTGCGATGGAACACCTAGCTATGTGGAAGATAACGTCAAGTACTTTATAGAAAAGGTCGGAAGATACTGCCCCTGGTCAGCAAAATTAGTCTCGGTGGAGTACGTGAAAGGATCTCAGGGTACTGCGCCCAAACTCCCTAACAGCGGCGCAGGCAGCATGTATGAGCCTCGGGAAAATGATGTTACGGGTTCAATGCTTGCTGCATCCATTCTCATCCTAGCAGGAAGCACCATATACTTCATCAGGAAGTTCCTGGCGTAAGAAATACAAGGGGGCTCGGCTATTAACCAGAGCCCCCTTGTAGATGTTGGCTGATCTATCTAGTTCACAAGACGACGCGCACCGAACCAACGGGTTGCAAAGTAGTCCCAGTTGATATTACTCCAGTGGACACCGGTCTCTGGAGATCCAGCATCGATCATCCAGCCGTCACCCACATAAATTCCGACATGGGAAAGCCCTCTCCACCAAGTGTTCTGGAAGAACACCAGGTCGCCAGGCTGCAACTCACTCTTGGACACTGACCATCCCATGCTGTACTGACCCCACAGGCTTTCAGGTATCCATATACCGTTGAGCCTGTACACCCACTGGGTAAAGCCAACGCAGCTGAAGCCCTCAGCAGGAGTGTTGCCATAGTAAGCATATCTGTAACCTACATAGCGCTTGGCTGTGTTGGCTATGGCAAGACCCCTGCTTGAGTAGGTGTTGGAGTAAGTAGTGTTAGTGTAGCTGGTACTCTGAGAGGAAAGCTCAGTAGTACCGGATGCAGCAGGCTGAATATAGTAGCCATGGACATAACCAGTCAGTCCATCATAAGACACACGGTACCACTCATAGTTATAGGGGCCAGAAATAACGTACACCCTTGCCTGTGGGGGAAGAACACGCATGATGGAGTAGTTGATGCTTGGTCCGGTTCTAAAGTTCAGCCAGGTAGTGGTATAAGCGTATTGTCCGGGTACGCCAGCAGCTTTAGAGCTGACTGCCGGCACAGCGGATAGCACCAGCGCGATCAACAGGGCACACGAGAACAGCTTAAGTTTCACAGACATCCCTCCGTTCTTTCTTCTAGTCTTTTGCTGCTATCTGGGCTGCTGGTGGTGAGTTAGCAGCAGCCTTGCAATAGAGTGAAAGGAATCCAACTATGATTCCTCTGCACTACTCGACTAGTCGATCACCTCCTTTCCACTAAGAATTCGGCTTTGGTGTTGCAGCAGTAGCTTATCCGTATAACAACCGGCATGTCAAGATTTCAGAAGCCTGTTGCTGGTAAGAAAAGTGTTAATGTTTGGTTAAAGGCAGAAATAAAATAAAAGAGCGAGGAAGATTTTTCCTCGCTCTTGATATGCTTTCCTGTTTACCAGGTTTGCTATTGGATAGGTTCTATCGGCTCCCCAGCATGGGAGGGCTCCTGCCCCTCCATAAACTTCACATACTGCTTGTCTACATTTAGATAGACTACATTATCCTCTACTCGGTCTACAGCAGAGAAGGGTACCTTAACCTCTTTCTTGAATATCAGTCCTTCCTTAACCAGCATGTAGCTGGAATCAACATCTGTGGTAGCGACCACATCATCAACAGTGCCTATCTTCCCATCTGTAGCCATAACGGTGAAACCCTTAACATCTGGGAGCTCCACAGGTTGCTCCTTTTGCTTCTCCACCTGTTTCATTGCCTCCAGGGTTTCAGGCGGAACAGAGGCTTCAACATGCTGGTAATCCTCAGAGGAGAGCTCACTTTCGGGCGCTATGTCCATATCGAGTCTCTCGTCAGAAAGTCTCCGCTCCTTTTGCTCTTCGTAGTTGCGGTCACCAGTGCTCATCTCTCACCTCCATAGTGACTAAGTACTACTAGAAGCTCGATTCTCGTCCTCTGACTGAATATTCATGCTATCTTCCCGATGACGAGATGCACGACTACCTTCGCTTTTGTCTTTCGGGGGTTTCAACACACCCGTATCATCCGATGTTTCCTCTGCGGGCGCAGCACCGACCTCCCCATAAGTGGGATTAGATGCAGAATGAGACTCAGATCCTTCTTCCTGCTCCTGCACATACTTCCAGGATCTTGACGCGGCAGCATCCTCCATACCAGTCAATGAGGCCGATGCCTCTGCAGTCGTATTTTGTGAGACTATCTCTTCAGTTTCATGCTCCACTGAAGCAGGCGGCTCTGGGGGAGGTGGGGGACTTGGAGCAGAAACAGGCTCATTCACGGGCTCATCCTGAACCCCAGCCCAAAGTTCAGCACCTTGCTCTACACTCCCAGCTGGGTTGTCTGGGATCAGTGTAGCCTCAGCTATCACTTCATTCTGCCTAGTGATGTGTGTAGGTTGAGCTGAGGAAGCAGTTGCGTCCACTCCACTGCCGGTGGCAGATCTTGCCACGTTGGTCAGTCTATCTGCAGTATTCTTAGCGGTGCTCGCAACGATTTGCCCTATCTGTCTTGCCGCTTGCTGGATCTCGACCCTGGTATCAGCAAGCGCACCACGACCCTGTTCTAAGGCAACCTCAGTGCGAATACTTGACACTTTGTTCCTTAACCAAAGCGCTAACCCACCGAGCAAAGCCAAAGCTAAGGATACTTTGCCTAATCTCATTGAACACCTCCTCGCTAAAAGCAAAAAGCCTTAGCAGGGGTTTATTCGCAGGAGTCATGCCAAGCGTTATTCGAGGTCCAGGCTATTGGGTAGCTTACTGCTGGATCTGGACCTGCGTCTCAGGACTAAGAGAAGCACCGCAGTTATAAACACCAGAACGAATATCTGCCCCCCTAGACCTATATAGTTGAGGACTCTTAGCACCTCATCCCTACTTGTCCCTACCCAGTAACCAATTACGCTATTTATTATGCTCCAGAAAGTTGCCAAACCAAAAGACACCACCAGGAACCTGTGGTAAGGAAGTTTGCCCGAGGCAGCACCGCCCATGAACATGGTTGACCTAGTGAGGGTATGTATGTAAGCAGGAATCAGGGCTGGGATCGCCTTCAGGCTCCAAATGTTAGGTGCATTAGCTGATCGGCCTTTGGTAAGCCTTTCAAGTACTCTGGATCCTCTTCTCCCTACTATGTAGTCTATATGGTCGCCAACCATGAAACCTAAGATACCGCAGAGGATCACACCCAGAAGGTTCAGATCCCCACCCTGAGCGTACATCCCGCCTAGAGCGATCATTATACCTCCTGGAAGAGCCCACGATACCAGGAATGTGTGTTCTAGCATGGCACCAGCAAACACTATGAAATAGCCATAGCGGGCGTAGAAAGGCTCAAGAAAATCCAGGATCTTGTTTATGATGTCGGCCAGATCAGGCACATCTACCCCCTAGTGTTTTTGAGAAAATAATAGCATCTGTTAAGTCTGGCAATTAGGACTGTTATTATCTCCAATATGTTCCCTAAAAACTCAAGCCGAGGAGAGTTTTATATCTCCTCGGCTTGAGGAAACTCCGCCACGAAAGCAACTGTTGGTGCTAAGGACTAGGGGATTATGGTTATAGTCCTCCACTGCATGCCATATTGCCTGGCCTGTGCTACACTGGGGAACCATATATCTATTCTCCAGCCCTTGATAGCTCCGCCAGTGTCCTCAGCAACGAACACCTGATTTCCGAAGCCCGAGATGTACATCCTGGTTCCAAGAGGTATGTATCTGGGATCAACGGCAACTGCTCCCCAGTGAACTCGACGACCGTTAGCCATGTAACCGGTAGAGCCAAACTCGGCGCCATTGAAACCAGAGGTCAGCACGCGATAGGTCCTTCCAGAAGAACTTACCTGAGTGCTGCCACTATTGCTTTCTGAAGGTCTGGAAACCGCCACCTTGGTATTGGTAGTAGATGAGCTATCAGAAGCAGCACTTTCCTCTGAGTACTCTTGCACGCGCACTTGCGCAACCTGAGCAGGAGGTGTGTTATCAGCGCGGCTGACCCTGTAGAGCCACCAGCCAGCAGCCCAGCCTGCGTTACCAGCGGAGTCATAACCGGTCACCTTGTACCAGCCGTACCCATCACTCCAGATTGGACCAGCTACTACGGTAACCACTTGTCCCTCTCGCATGGTCGTTAGCTTGTCATATCTCAGGCCAGGACCAACACGCACCCTCAGACCCGCACCTCCAGTGTTACGTACCTGTACCTTGTCTCCCTTGTAAAAGGTCACACCATAGTATGCATAACCCTTACCAGGGAAGGAGGCGATTGGTAGAACTAGTGCCAAAAGCAAGACACAAAGAGATAACTTATTGGACAGCAAGTTTTTCACGACATCCCTCCGTCTGAATTTATAGTTTTATCCAATAATTGCCCTGCGACAGAGGTGGCGGCTGTATCGCAGGGCGCTTTATCATACTAATACCCGCAAATTCCAGACCTTCAAAGGTTAAGGTTTGGTTAGCAACCTTACTGCCGAGTATAAATGATGCATCTGTAGTTGTCAATAACGCCACAAGTACCCATGATCTACAGGTGACGATTGTTGCGTTGACACGATCGATTAAACTCAGATAGTCTGTTACCAGATCAGGAATCTGGGAGAGGAAACAAGTTGGAGAAGATCGAGATAATCGCTAACTCAGCAATCATCGAGAGGTTTGGCGATCAAATCAGATCCGTGGATCAAGCCATAGAGCTTATACCCATCGAAAAGGCCTTGAGCGAGGATAGTATCCATCCGCAGGTTCTAATTAGGTCTGAGATTCCCAACGATCTACTAGTTCAAATCCTGGACAAATTTGCATCTATCAGATGGGTTCATAGCTACAGCGCCGGTGTGGAAGGACTTATACCAATCCTCCAACATCGAGACCTGGTGTTGACCAACAGTGCTGGGCTGCATGGTGAGCCTATAGCAGAGTGGGTTATAGCTATGACACTGGCACATGCTAAAAGATTCCACCTCCTGTTTAGACACTTTCAGGCCCATGAATGGCAGGCGGAGGAATGCGATGAGCTCGGCGGTAAGACAATGGTAATTGTAGGGGCTGGAGGGATAGGAGCTTCGATAGCACGTAGGGCGAAATGCCTGGGGATGAAAGTCGTGGGCGTAAGATCAAGCGGCAGGAGCTCTGAGCACTTTGATGAAATGCTAACATCTGACAGTCTGCATGCAGCGCTAGGGAAAGGTGACTATGTAGTCATAGCTACTCCTCTTACGCCCCAGACTCAAGGCATGATAGGCGAGTCTGAACTCAGAGCAATGAAGAGCTCTTCCGTGCTGCTAAACATAGCTCGAGGAAAGATAGTGCAGACAGAAGCACTCATGAAGGCTTTGTCCGAAGGCTGGATAGCAGCAGCGTATTTGGATGTGACTGACCCTGAACCCCTGCCTCCGGATCATCCACTGTGGTCCACCCCTAACGTCTTCATCACAGCTCATACCTCAGGATATTCACCATATTCGGCTGAGCGACTAGTGAGATTCTTTTGCGATAATCTGAAACGCTGGCTGCAAGGGGAGCCACTACTTAACCAGGTTGATCTGAGCCGAGGCTACTAGCTCCGCTAGAAGCTAAAGTGACGGCTTCCGGTTATATATTCTATTCCGGTTATATAGAAGTAGTGCGCACGCCGCTTCAAGACATCATGATTTGTTTTCTTCTGTAGATTTCCATATAACTGACTAGATCTGGTGAGCCAAAATACGCTGCCTCTCTATCTGGAGAGGACGTTCCTATGTTGCTTGCGCAGGAGTAAACGATACTAGTATCATTTAATGATCCTTGCAAGGATACAAAGACTAGCGTAGAAAGGGGTCAAGTATGAAAGTAGCCTACATATTCAGCACAAGCGGCCATACTGTCAGCTATAAGTTGGGGAAGATGATTTTGCCGCAGCTCGAGGAAGATCGACACGGCGCCGAGGTCATCGGTATGTTCTTCTTTGATGACAACACATATATGCTTCGAAAGGGTGATCCGGTAGGGGAGAGACTCTCCAAAGTCGCAAAGGATAAGGGCATAATGCTGATGCTCTGTGACCAGTGCGCTGTAGAGCGAGGACTAGCTGAGATCGGACCGGACGGCAAGTGCTACCCGAAGGATGTGGTGGAGGGAGTACAGGTAGGTTGTTTCCCCGATCTATACGCGGCCTTGGGAAATAACCCACCCGACCAGGTCATCACTCTATAACTAGTTTCGTTATAACCAGTTTCGCTGGGCACTAAATCTATGCCCAGCGAAACTTCAGTAAAAGCTATGGATGACCAGCTTGCGGCCCGAACACCTTCTTCAGGATCGGGTTTATAGCATTCCAATCGGCGTAGACTACCGACTGGCCATCTGGAGTCATACCTATAGGACCTTCTATCGAGTAGAACTCGATGTTCTTCTTGGGCAGAGATGCTGCCCATCTCCCAAGCTTTAGCTGCTCGGAAGGTGAAAGGCTCGTCTCTACGTGCCCCTTTATTATGTTGAGTAGAGTGGGGGCTTTCAGCAGGATGGACGGGTTCTTAGCCTTCTGCTGAACAGCAAGTATGATCTGTTGCTGTCTCCTCATGCGCCCAAAGTCGCTATCAGCATGTCTTGTACGTGCGTACTTTAGAGCCATCTCACCATCCATGTGCTGCAAACCAGCATTGAAAACCACACGCTCGTATCCGCCACTTTCCGATGGGTACTGATTATCCACTATCTTCTTAGGTACTCTTATATCAACACCACCTATAGCGTCTATGCCTTTGATAAAACCCTCAAAATCTATAGTTGCATATTCGTCGATATCTATACCAAAATTCTGCCTGAGGGTCATTATCAAGAGCCCTATGCCGCCACCAACTTGATCTTTGTACTTGGGATTCTCCCCCAGGGCATAAGCTGCATTGATCTTCCAGTAGTTGAAGCCTGGCACATTTACATATAAGTCCCTTGGTATGCTCAGCACATAGGCACGATTGTGCTCGAAGTCAAGAGAGGCTAATATGATCGTATCTGATCTGGGAATCTCATTGCCCCGCCTATCCACACCAAGCAGCAGGAAATTTATCCTCTTCTTGCCATTCCATTCCTTTATATTACTTTGAACAACCGGTGTGGCCTCAGCAGTAGGAGATGGTACCCATTTAGATGGATCGTACGGTGTCAGCTGACTTGCTACACCTCTGGTTGCAGTAGCCTGGGGAGTAATGATAACTATCGGTATACGCCCAGTCGGCGCAGGAGTAAGAGCTCCTTGGGCTTGTGTGGGGATCTCGTGATATATAGCCCTGCTGGTCTGCCAGGTCTTAGCAGCCAGATAGAGAGCTGGGGCAGCAATTAGCACTATTATGGCAATCGCCACCCATAGAGGAGATATATTAATTCTTCTACCGATCCTGATCCTAGTCCCCATTATCTACCCCAATTGAAGTTTTATAGCCGTAAATTAAAGTAGCTATATTATCTTACTTGATAAGATGCAATAGAATCCACCAGGTGTGACACAAATGCATCGCCATCCACCTTCATGATCACCTCTGTGTTAGACTCACCGATAAAGTAGTAAGGTTCCGAAGTCGCTCGCATGCTTTCTGACCTTCTATCGGCTACCGTCTGCCCAAGGCCCGGACCAACCACCGTGTTCACCCACACTGGACAAGTCACCGATTCGCTAACCTCGACTTTACCAACAGCTATACCAACTGCGAGCGCATCATGCATAGCGCAAGCCATGTATCCTAGCGACTGCGAGTAGAACTGCATATAGAACGGTACTATACGTAGTAGCCACTCGGTAAGAGGCGTTCTAGCCTGCTTCCATGCATCTAGATGTTGCTCTAGGAGCAAGGTCTTCATGGTAACATCCAGCCCTACCATAGTGACCTTCCAAGGGGCGCTAAATACTATTTGTGCAGCCTCTGGGTCATGAGCTATGTTGGCTTCTGATACCGGCCCGACGTTGCCTGGGTGCTCTACGGTTCCTCCCATCACCACAACATGAGGTATTAGCTGAGGCAGCTTAGGCTCCTTGAGAAGCGCTATGGCGGCATTTGTCAGAGGTCCAGTGGTTATAAGGGTGATCTCTCCTGGATTTTCACGAGCAAGCCTGATTATCTGATCTGCTGCATGCTCATCAGAAGGAACCAGTCCTGAAGGTGCAAAGTTTGCATTACCCAAGCCATCCTCACCATGTACGAATTTGGCCATAGAGAGAGGTCTTATCATCGGTTTGGGCGCACCCACCGCTACCGGAATGTCGGTCCTGTTCATGACCTTGAGCAGTTTGAGCGTATTCTCGGCCGCCACATCGGCTTCAATGTTGCCGTGGACCGACCCTATACCTAGCACATCTACATCCTGAAGAGCCAGAGCATAAGCCACGGCTATGGCATCGTCTATGCCCATGTCGCAATCTATGATGACCTTCATCGCTTCCTCCTTAGAGTAATCTTGTTTGATGCTGTTTTGGTTACTCGAACAGCCTGATATTAGTTATACTTCTTGTGTGTCCTTCGAGTAATACACTACAGAGCTGGGATGAACTCGACCCCCCAGCATACGATATAATCAACGCATGCGTCCAGTGCGGCCTCTGTTTGTCGGTATGTCCCACCTACCTGCTCACTTTCAAAGAGACTTCTTCTCCGAGAGGGAGAATCCACTTATTAAAGGCCGTATGGGAAGGAAAACTTGACGCCAGAGATCCAATCCTGGATCACCAAATGTATGAATGCCTAGACTGTAGGGCCTGCGAGGCCATATGTCCCTCCGGAGTCAGATATGGGGTGCTGGTAGAGTCGGCCAGAGCACAGCTGGAAAGAAAGCATCCACGTAGCCTTTGGGTGAGAGCTCTGAGATGGATAGTGTTTAACAAGTTGTTTGCAAGCATGGCCCTATTCAGAGCATTTAGCAGGGCCCTCTGGCTATACCAGCGTATAGGACTCTCGCGTATAGCGAGGTCGACGCGCATACTGGATATACTCCATCTTGCTGACAAGGAAGCATTACTGCCACAAATCCCTTCCAAGTTCTTTGTTCCAGAGGACCAAGCATTACCACCTAAGGGTAACAAGAGGTTCAGGGTTGGGTTATTTGCAGGATGCATCATGAGCACCGCCTTTGCGGAGATAGACAGGGCAACGATACGAGTTCTACAGCACAATGGCTGTGAGGTCGTAGTCCCGAAGAGGCAGGGATGCTGTGGCGCTCTCAATGTGCACTCTGGAGAGAGAAGGAGCGCCACCGAGATGATGAAGGCCAACATACAAGCCTTCGAAAGACTTGATCTCGATTACATAATCGTGAACTCTGCAGGCTGTGGAGCAACGCTCAAAGAATACCCTCACTTCTTCAAGGACGATCCTGGGTGGCACGAGCGAGCAAAGCATTTCTCATCACTTGTCCGAGACGTAAGCGAATTCCTGAGTGAGGTGGGCATGAGCGGCCCTAATAGAGCTGTGCCTGTAAGAGTTACTTATCAAGACCCATGCCACCTGGCGCATGCTCAGAAAGTATACAGACAACCACGAGAGCTGCTGGCTTCCATACCCGGAGTAGAGCTGGTGGAGATGCAGGAATCCAAACTCTGTTGCGGTAGCGCCGGCATATATAACATCACGAATCCTGAAATTTCAAACCAGCTGCTGGAAAGGAAGCTGGAACATGCACTAGCTACAGGTGCAGAGGTCATAGTGTCCGCTAATCCCGGATGCATGCTCCAGCTGCAGAAAGGACTCCGCCACCGCGGACTCGACATACAGGTAAAACACCTGGTCCAGATCCTGGACCAGGCTTACGGTGATTGAAAAACCAGAAGTTTATCCTAACTGATCTTCTCGGTGAACACCACCAGCTTCTTGTCATATCTCTTAGCCTTCGGGTCCCATGAGCCATCACAAGTGATAAGGTTCAGGCGCGACTTATCTGTGGGGCCAAATATATCGTACAGAGGTGCGTCCTCGTCAAAGTAGGACTGAATCTTCGTGACTTTGAAGTTAATCTTATGTCCATCTTCGTCAATTACGGACACCACATCTCCTATCCTGATGTCTTTCAGCTTCCAGAATACTGCCGGACCGGTGGTGGAATCCAGGTGACCTGCTATTACTGCGTTACCTTGCTGACCTGGGACCGGACCCAAACGATACCAGGCAACATCCTCCCACTTCTTGGGCACGTCCATGGCCCCATCAGGAGTCAACCCCACATACTCAACGGCAGCATCTACATCCAACCTGTCATTCTTTATGATTAGGCGCACTGGAGGGGGGGCTGGTCTTTGTGCGCTAAGCAGCGTGGCTAATATGTACCCTTCCTTACCATTATAGCTTGCAGGGAACCACAGGTTGCCATCGGCTCCTTGCATAGGGCCCTTGGTGGTTCTAACCGGCTCTCTGTTCTTGATAACTAGCAAGGACTGTGATTCGGTGGAAGGTCTGGCCCTGAGATTGACACCCACGTATCCTTCCCGAATGCCGTCAACATACATCGTCCGAGTGTATTTGGTGCTTGACTCTTTAGGTGGAGTGTTAGCTGGGCTGGCTTGTGCAGGCGTAGGAGAAGGACTGGCCACAACCCCGTCAGCCGTAGGTGTAGGCTGAGTAGCTTCATAGACAGATGGAGACGGGGCAGGGGTTGGGCTGGAAGCAACGACTTCCTGCGACCTGGCAGTGGGAGATGGTATCCCAGCACTGCTGTTAGCATTCCCACCACAAGCATTTATGAAAAAAGAGAACGCCATTACAAAAATAAGCCAGAAGCTGGCATTGAAGATCCTAATCTTAGACATGTCCTTCCTTTTCAAAAGTAGTTTTGGTAGCCTCTTCATAAAAGTATAACGTAGGTACCAACGATAGGGTTTTGTGAGTCATGAGCTCAGATATGTCAAGACTTCCCAACTTAGTGACTTTCATTACAGATTTTGGACTAGACTGGGGTCCAGTTGGTATATGCCATGCCGTGATGAGGGGCATAAATCCACAGATCAGCATAGTAGATATCTCCCATGGCATCCCGGCTTTCGACATAAGAGCCGGCGCATGGGTACTAACCTCAATCTTCCCTTATGTGCCGCCGGCAGTGCACGTAGTAGTGGTCGATCCCGGAGTAGGAACCCAGAGGCTGCCGATAGCGATCCTGTGCAGGCGCGGAGATGTGCTTATAGGCCCAGATAACGGAGTGCTGATACCGGCAACACGAAGGCTGGGGGGTATAGTCGAGGCAAGGAAAATCTCTAACAAAGCGCTTATGCGCCCGGATATATCTTATACCTTTCATGGGAGGGATATTTTCTGCCCAGTAGCCGCGCACTTATCTTCGGGCGTGAGCTTTGAAGATGTTGGGGAGATACTGCCGATAAGCGATCTCGTGCAAGCGCCCTGGAGAGAACCTGAGATATACGAACACAGGGTCGTTGCAGAGGTGGCAATTCTTGACAAGTTCGGTAATATACGAACCAACATAGAGGCGGCTGATTGGCCGCTTTCAACTGGAGAAAAGATTATCCTCAAGCATAAGAACAATCAGGTAAATCTGGCCGTAGCCAGAACATTTGGGGAAGTAAACAGAGGAGACCTGCTCATTTACGAGGATTCTTCGCGCTTCATCTGTATAGGGCAAAACCTTGGTCATGCGGGGAACACCTTGGGCATAGGTCCCGGCGATACCATCCAGCTGGAAAGAGCCCGTAGTTAGATATCATCCCGCCATAAGGGCATAGTGAGGCAGTGAGGCCCACCACGTCCCCTGGAGAGTTCACTACCAGGGATCGCTATCGCCAACTTCTTACCGCTCCCTATAGCTATCATGCTGACCAGCTCCGGATAGGAAATCCATCTCCCGTCTACAAGGAATACCCCATCATTACTGGTGCTGGCATCTTCGGGGAAGACTGCATCATCAATCCTAATGATCTCGTAACCAAGGTGCCTGTGCAACTCTTCCAGAGTAGCTTCGTTTCTCTCGTAGACCACTACTACTCCGGGGTATATAGCAAAGAAATTAGCACCGTCCGTCCACTGTTCTCTGTCCTGTTGCAACCTGTCGCTGCCACCGCACTCGACCCACTTCAAGTCTATACCTTCGCTCCTGCTTAGCACTGTTGGCAGGGGATCATCGTGCTCCTTTATCCTGATCCTATTGCCAAGTAGCTGTACTTCGAGCACCGTAACACCCTCGCTCCCGAGACCCAATATCAGCGGAGAGTAGATCACACACTCATCCTGACTCAGGAAAGTGATGATGGTATCAAGATGCATCCAAGCCCTTCTTGGAGGCATCAACACCACATATATCTTCTCCACATCAGCAGATGCCTTCATCAAGCTCTGAGCAAGTCTGTCTATCCCTTGGTAGTCAGTCCTCTCAGAGCATCCAACCACCAGCGTGCGCTCATTCAGGACCAGCACATCCCCTCCCTCTATATACCCCTGCTGGGCTTCCTGAGAGCTATCCAAGGCATCCATCAGTAAGGTGGAGGCAATATCTGGATGCCTTAGAAGCACGTGCCTTAGGAGTAATGATTCCCGCCTGCGCACCTGCAGATGCATGCTGCTCACGATTGCAGAGTCACCTACTACCACGGCAGGATCACGCATAAATATCAGGTTAGGTAGAGGTGTAAAGATCCCACCTTCGCCTAAGTATCTGGAAGACAGAGAGTCATAGCCATTAACCTGTGGTCTACCTATCAGCACATCGGCCAGTATTTGTGGTGGTAGGGTTAGCAACCAGCTCTTTGCATCCTGCCTGTTCATGCCCAGAGGAGTATCAACCCTGAGTATTTCATCAACCAGCTCCGCTCTACAAAGATCATCTGCCAACGAATGGGATAGCAAGTCCTCAAGATAAAAGACTCCTCCTATTCCAGTTGCGACCTCAAGGACAGAGGCAAGTATGCGATGTTCCAGACTTGCTCTCGGGAGCCACAGCAGCTCCTCGAACAGCATCTCTTCCCTATTCTCAGGGGTCAGCAAATCCATCTCCCTGCCGGGCTTGTGAAGCAGGACCTTGCGAAGTCTACCTACCTCGTTGGTTACGTGTAATTTTGACATAGCAAGGGAAGTATGCCATAAAACGGCCTGCTATTACACTCAGCGACAGCCTACCCAGGATAACAGGTCATGGGCAAGCGAGGCCATTTTTAGCACTCTAACCTCAAAAGTGCTAAAAACTCTTGCAGGATAGCAGGACATTGTTGTAGAATACGTGCCGGAGCTAGCAGTCTGGCACTGAGAGTGCCAATAAGAAATTCTCATAAGGAGGAAGGGAGGCAAATGACACAGTCGGCAACAAAGACGATCCGACCGCTAGGCGATCGCATAGTAGTCAAGCCGATCGAGCGGGAGGAAGTTACCAAGAGCGGTATAGTTCTGCCTGACACTGCCAAGGAGAAGCCACAGATGGGCGTGGTGCTCGCTGTAGGACCTGGCAAGATCCTGGAAAATGGTCAGCGGCAGCCCATGGATGTGCAGGTAGGGCAGACGGTACTCTTCGCCAAGTATGCAGGTACAGAGTTCGAGCTTGATGGTGAGGATGTTCTAATACTGCGCGAGAGCGACGTAATGGGCATTCTTGGCGAGTAAAAATTCTCGAAGAAAAGGAGGTTGATGTAGAGCTATGGCGAAGCAGATAGAGTTCAATGAGTCGGCACGCGCTTCCCTCAAGGAAGGTGTTGACATCCTGGCGAACGTAGTTAAGGCTACCCTTGGTCCGAAGGGCCGCAACGTAGCGCTGGACAAGAAGTTCGGTGCTCCTAATGTTACCCATGATGGTGTGACCGTAGCTAAGGAGATCGAGCTTGAGGACCCATTTGCTAACATGGGGGCTCAGCTCTTGAAGGAAGCGGCTACCAAGACCGAGGATGTAGCAGGTGATGGTACCACCACATCCATCGTTCTGGCTCAGGCTATAGTTCATGAAGGACTTCGCAATGTAGCAGCCGGCGCAAACCCAATGCAGCTCCGCAAGGGCATCGAGATGGCTACTAAGAAGGCAGTGGATGCCGTCAAGGAGCTGGCTACTCCAGTTAAGGGTCGTGAGGATATTGCCCAGGTTGCTACAGTATCTTCCGCAGACTCCGAGATCGGTAACCTCATTGCTGAGGTGATGGAGAAGGTAGGCAAGGACGGTGTAATTACCGTCGAGGAGAGCAAGGGCCTCGGCTTTGAGGTAGAGTACACCGAAGGTATGCAGTTCGATCGTGGTTATATCTCCCCCTACTTCGTAACCAATGCTGAGAGGATGGAGGCCGTCATCGAGGAGCCTTACATCCTGGTAACCGACAAGAAGCTTTCGTCCATCAACGACATCCTGCCAACCCTCGAGAGAGTCCTGCAGGTAACCAAGAACCTGGTAATTATTGCCGAGGATGTAGAGGGCGAGGCACTAGCTACACTGGTAGTCAACAAGCTCCGTGGCACGATCAACGCTCTCGCTGTGAAGGCACCTGGCTTTGGTGATCGCCGCAAGGAGATGCTCCGCGACATAGCGATCTTGACCGGCGCTCAGGTAATCAGCGAGGAGGTCGGTAGAAGGCTGGATAGCGTCCAGGTAGAGGATCTGGGTCGTGCCCGCAGAGTGGTAGCTACCAAGGACGAGACCACTATTGTCGAGGGTTATGGTGATCCTAACGCCATCAAGGGCAGGTGCGAGCAGATAAGAGCTCAGATCGAGACCACCACTAGCGACTTCGATCGCGAGAAGCTGCAGGAGAGACTGGCTAAGCTTCAGGGCGGAGTGGCTGTGATCAAGGTTGGCGCTGCCACCGAGGTCGAGCTCAAGCTGCGCAAGACCCGCGTAGAGGACGCTCTATCTACGACCAGAGCTGCAGTTGAGGAAGGCATCGTTCCTGGCGGTGGAGTCGCTCTGCTGTACGCATCCGAGAAGCTCAACCCGGATGATGCCGAGGGCGACGTTCGGACCGGAATCCTGATTGTAAAGAGAGCGCTCGAGGAGCCTATGCGCCAGATCGCCGAGAACGCTGGCCAGGACGGTGGTGTTGTCGTCCAGACCGTACGCCAGGCTCTGCACGAGGGCAAGAAGGGCTACGGCTATGATGCCTGGGCAGATGAGTACACCGACCTGGTGGAGCGCGGTATCATGGACGCTGCCAAGGTGACCACCTCAGCTCTGGAGAATGCTGCTTCGATCGCGGCCATGATCCTGACAACTGAGGCTCTGGTTACCGACATACCTGAGAAGGAGAAGGCTCCTTCCACTCCACCAATGGACTACTAGTCCAGTAGACTTACCAGCAGGCCGCGATCGGGATCGATCGCGGCCTGCTGTTTTTAAGCATTGTTGGCCCAATAATTGCTCGACTAAAACTTGCCACTATCCAGGGACTAATAAAGGAGGTGGATAAAGATGGCAAGAATAAACGTAAAAGTCCCGGAAATAAGATGGGAAACGCAACGAGTCAAAATCCCGGAAGCTAATGGTAAGCTTGGCCTGCCTCAGAATATCGGTAAATCGCTTGAAACGATGATCTCCAGGAGATCTCAGCCTCCTAAGGTGGACAATAAAAGCAGATTGATCTTCCTGGGAATAGGAGCTGTTCTAGGTGCGATAGCGGGTCTCCTGTTTGCTCCAAGGACGGGTAGAGCGACTCGATCGTATATCCTACAGAAGGGGCAGAGGTACCTAAGAGTTACCAGCAGACAAGCTAACAGAACCCTGAGGTACACGAGCCACATGGTAACGGGAAAGGCCAGGGCCCTGTATTACAGAGTAGCTCAAAAGACTGATTATGACCTTACACCCGAAACTATAGAGCACCGAGTTGAAACCAGGCTGGGTGAGGATCCAGTAATAGGAAGACTGCCCAGACTCAATGTAAATGCTGAGCCAGGCGGGGTGGTGTACCTTAGAGGATCAGTGCCCCGGGAGAACCTGAGGCACCGAGCGGAGCTTATCGCGTCGCGGGTGCGAGGAGTAACTGAGGTCATCAACGAGATCTCAGTAGTGCCAGAAGGTGAAAAGCTCAAGGAGACTGGCAATCACGATCTGGGGTTGATGAGGCAGGTAATTAACAAGATCCTTGATGATGATAAGCTCAAGGAGCACGCAATAGAGGTCGAGGCCGAGGTGGGTGGTACGGTCTTCCTGCGCGGCACGGTCCACACAGAGAACGAAAGGCTTAGAGCTGAGAAGCTTGTAAAGGGTATGCCTGGGGTAAAGACCGTTGTGAACGACCTAGCGGTAGTAAGCCCGGCTAAGGACATAGTAGAGGGTTACAGGGAGAAGACACCACCTCAGCAGACCCACTAACCGACCCCATAGCGGGAGGAGGGTTGACCTCCTCCCGCTCCTATCTTGCTTCTAGTAGGACGGTCTGCTGGGGGTGTAGAACAGCCAAAAGAGGAACAGCATAGCAATTAGCGGATAAATAAAGTAAAATCCGATCATTTCCAACCCCTTTCCAGTCCAACTGCTTGTTTCTTCATTGACTGAAAAGGAGTATAGTTTTCTTATCTAAATTGGCCGCAAAAAGATCAACAGCAAGCGTAAAACAAGCATAAAACCTAAAACAGTTGAAAGCTGGCCTGTGCGTAGCAGCGAACCAAGCCATGGCTCGCATTGCCCGTATCCTCTTGCACTAGGGATAGGATTCTTCTACCTGCGGGGAGAAGATTACCCTCCAGGGGCTCATTATCTATAAGGACCTTAGACTGGACTTGCAGTAATTTATCCTTGCGATTGTCGTATGCGCATTCCAGAGAGGCTATTGTCCTGCCCTCAATTTCTATATCCAGGTGGTCCGAATAGACCCATATAATGCATTCCTTGCCCGCCCAATCTGCCCCCAAAGACAGAACCTTACCCAGGAAGTGGACACGTCCAGATGATGATACTCGCCTAACTAACCTCCTGTGCCACCTAACGCGATCGTAGTGCTCCTGGGATGCCCAGGGAATAAGCCTACGAAGGACTTTCTCCCTCTCCTTGTAGGATCTCACAGGTCGGATTAGAGACAGACAGTCGTGCAGATAAAGCAACCTGATGTTATGCTCCGGGTATTTCTCACGCATTAGCCTGACCTTCCGGTTCTTCAGAGTTACCAATCTACGTTTGTGCATGGTGAGCTCCACGTAGAGATCGAACTCTTCAAGGTAAAAGTCAGGCGTAAAGGCTACCATAGGAGATCCATCAAATCTGCGGCGGAGGACGAATGTGTGAGGTTCATACTGCCACCGAAGGCGCAGGAGATCCAATATAGCGGCAAACCTCTCTTCCATTGAGTTTGCAAAGCGCGACTTACGCCTTCGTCTCATCGGAGAAAACTCCTGCTCTCTAACAAACATGATAGTTGCAATCTTGATCCAAAGCAACAAACTGGCATGACGGATAGTGTTATAATCCGGCTGCTAGAGGCGGTATGTGGAGGTAAAAAGGGTTATGAGAGAGTACATGAACTACATCGACGGCAAGTGGGTACCTTCATCCACAGGGGAAACCTTCAAGAGCATAAACCCCGCCAATGGGGAAGTGGTAGCGGTCCTGGCCAAGTCTTCCAGAGAAGACGTAGATAAAGCGGTACAGGCGGCGCGCAGAGCCTTCGATAAGTGGAGGCTATATCCTGCACCTAGACGGGGAGAAATACTCTATGAGGTCGGTCGCATCCTGAAAGAACGCAAAGAAGATCTGGCCAGACTTATGACTCAGGAGATGGGGAAGGTTCTGACAGAGGCTAGGGGAGACGTGCAGGAAGGCATAGATATGGCCTTCTACGTGGGTGGAGAGGGCAGGAGGCTCTTCGGCGTTACCACTCCTTCGGAGATGCCTAATAAGTTTCAGATGGCAGTCAGGGACCCAGTGGGCGTCGTAGCAGCTATAACTCCCTGGAACTTCCCGATCGCGATCCCTACGTGGAAGCTTATGCCAGCGCTAGTGGCCGGCAACACCGTAGTGTTTAAACCGGCTTCTGATACCCCTGCGCTGGGGGCTGAGCTGGTAAAGATCTTTGAAGAGGCGGGGCTACCTCCAGGTGTCCTTAATCTAGTGACAGGTACAGGAGAAGAGGTAGGTAAGGCCCTGCTTGAACATCCCGGTGTGGATGTAATCTCGTTCACCGGATCCACTGACACTGGCTCGCAGGTACTAACACAGACTGCTAGCAAGAACAAGAAGATCAGCCTGGAGATGGGCGGCAAAAACGCGATAACTGTGATGGATGACGCAGACATCGATCTGGCGATTGAGGGCATTCTCTGGAGCGCTTTTGGCACCACTGGTCAGAGATGTACGGCCTGTAGCCGACTGATAGTTCACAAGAGCATACGAGACACGCTTACAGAGAAGCTTCTGTCCCGCATCCAGAATCTGCGACTGGGAGACGGGCTGGATCCAGAAACAGATGTTGGCCCAGTCATCAATGAGAGGCAACTCAACAAGATTCATCAGTACGTAGGTATCGGCAGGGAGGAAGGAGCAAAGCTTCTCATTGGCGGGGATAGAGCTACAGATGGAGAATTGAGCAAGGGCTTCTTCTATAAACCCACTCTATTTACAGATGTTGACCCTAACATGCGTATAGCACAGGAAGAGATATTTGGGCCGGTACTCTCGATGATAACCGTCAACAGCCTTGAGGAAGCCATAAAGGTAAACAATTGCACGAAGTATGGGCTCTCCAGCTCTATCTATACTAGAGATATCAACAAGGCATTTAGAGCCATGCGCGACTTTAATACAGGTATCGTCTACATCAACCACGGTACTATAGGGGCAGAAGTGCACCTGCCTTTTGGAGGCACCAAAGGTACAGGGAATGGACATAGAGAGGGAGCCGTATGGGCTGCGTTGGATGTATTTACCGAATGGAAGTCTGTCTATATAGACTTCAGCGGCAGGCTGCAGAGAGCACAGATAGATATCGATAAGATAAATATTGAGTCGTAGCCCCAAAGGGCTACGACTCCTCCTCTCTCTCTGAACTCGACACCCAGCCGGGAGCATCGCTTGCAGGGAAGGACTCCTCCGATGACTCCAGGACCTTGTCCTTGCCAGGAGCTGCTCCTCTGGAGGTATGCACGCCGGACTGGACTTCACTGATAAATCTGTCCAGAAAGTCCTCTATATAATCGGAAGAAGCAGCGCTCACCAGCGCCATATCGTTATGAACTGGGGATTTCACCCAGTGTCCGCCCGCATTCAGTATATCGACCCTGAGAGTGTGCCAGGATGACAGAGAGCGATTAGTGACAAGTCCTGATTCTATTAGAATCCAGGGAGCATGGCCTATAACTCCCAAGGGTTTACCTTCTTCCAGAAACTTGGTTACTATCTCGATCACTAGCGTGTTGCCTCTCAGAGCGTCAACTGAATACAGACCATCAGGTATGACCAAAGCATCATAGTCTTCCGGCTTGACTTGGTCAACAGCCATATCAGGTTCTAGCAACTGTCCTTTATCGAGTCCATTTACCGACTGTAGCGCAGCACCAGTCAAAGAGGCTATGACCAAATTCATCCCCGCAGCAGACGCCCTTTCCCTTATACTGAGCACTTCGTTCTCATGGACGCCATCGGCCGCCAGTAGAATTATTTTTCTCTGCCCGGAAAGAGTCACGGCACTAACCTCCTGCTCTTGCTAACTGTAGAGTTAGCACCTTCCATGCCAATTAGAGGTTAGTATCTATAATGACCTCATGCCCGCTCTCAGCAGACTTGTATATAGCGTCCAGCACACGTAGCACATCCAAGCCATGCTGGATGTTAGATTCAGGCTGCTTGTTCTCCCTGACACAGTCCACGAAGTGAGAGGTCTCCCCTGCAAAGGACTCATAGAGCATATATCCAGGCTGCCTCTGGCGCCACGTGTTGAACTCTGGTTTCTGGAGCACGGTAACACCATCTACAACGGTATATATGTCCAGGTCCTCGGTGCCTGTATGACGATCTATCTTTGCACCACCCTTGGTGCCAAACAGCTGGCAATATACCTCGTCCGGGTTCTTGATATGTGATATCCAGCTGACATCAAGCACTATCGTGCCGCCGTTATCCAGCTTTACAAAAGCTGTGGATAGATCTTCCACGTCTGCCTGCCCAGCGCTTGCCTTCATCACATCTGTGAACTTGTAATAGACGGACCCACTAACACTTACAGGTCTAGGATTACCCATAAACCAGAGGGCGAGGTCAAGCATATGAACTCCGAGGTCAATGAGAGGTCCACCACCGGACTTTTCCTTCTGAGTGAACCATCCTCTAAGGAAGAATTCAGCTGCCCCCCTCAGCCAGCCGGTCTTGGCATAGTAGATCTCACCCAGCAGCCCTTCCTCAATGCGTGCCTTGAGCAATTTACTGTCTGGCCTGAACCTGTTGTTGAAGGCGATCATAAAGACTAGGCCAGTTTCCTTGACCTTCTGAGCTATCTTGATCCCCGACTCCAGATTATGCGCCAATGGCTTTTCAAGCAGCACGTGTTTACCAGCGTCCAGGGCATCGATAGCCATAGGCGCATGGAGGAAATTAGGAGTGCAGATGCTCACGGCATCTACATTGGCTGACTGCAGCATCTCGTGGTAGTCTGCATAGATCTGAGCTTTCAGGTCGTACTGGTCCACTATCTGTTGGGCCAGTTCTGTGTTGACATCAGATACAGCTACTATCTCGACATCTTCACGTCTCTTGTACCCCTCTATGTGCCGCTGACCAGGCCAACCCACACCAATGATACCTATGTGCAACTTATCCATCTCTTCCCCCGAAAGCTATTTTGAATAAAAAAATCCGGGATAATCGTATCAACTTGCGGCTACATTGATCCAGTGAAGGTTGGCAATTCGTAGTCTTACTCGACAAGCTTCTCCAGCAGAGATAGAAGCTCCTGAACACACAGAGGCTTGATTCGAAAGTAGCAGTGCTGTAGCTTGTCCAGTATGTGCTGCTGTCGGGGCTTAGGCCTGGTTGCCGAGCATAGTATTATCGGCAGGTCTGGAAAAGACCTTCTCACTATGGAGGAGAGAGTGACGCCGTCGATCGCAGGCATATTTATATCCGAAATGATCACGTCGGGCATAAATTCCCCGACCACTTTCAATACTTCACTGCTCTCTGATAACGCTTTGACTTCGTACCCCTCATCCTCCAGCACATCCGACAGGAAAAGGAGTGTGGGGAGACTGTCCTCGACCAGTAAGATCCTTCCCTTGGCCACGCTGCAAACCAACTAGATTTCCCTTACTGAAGTAATCATCGCTACAAATATACTCATAGGATATGCGTTTACACGATAGGCATTTTTGGCTAGATCCAGGCAGTACTAATATCTCGCTCATTCGCTTGACAGGTGTTATGTTGTAGAATGCAAAGCACGCGAAGACCAAGGAAGAGGTTGGTTATGGCAGCAGATAGTCAATCTTGGCAGCCAGAGATGATCAAATCCAAAGAACAGAAGAAAGACGGCAGATACATAATCTACTACACTTTCACCGAGCACACCGACCAACAGCAGGTACCAGCGCATGGGCAGGATCAAGCCGTGACATCCTCGGAGGGGAACAAAGATGTCTGAGCTCAGATGGCATCCGCTACTCAGGGAATGGGTGATCACAGCCACACACAGGCAGGACAGAACTTTTCTCCCTCCAAGGGATTACTGCCCGTTATGCCCTACTAAGAGTGGCAAGCATGAGACAGAAATTCCAGTGGAGACTTTCGATATAGCGGTCTTCGAGAACAAGTTCCCATCGTTGCAGAGGCAACCACCGCAACCGGCGATAGAGCCTATGGGGATCTTCGATGTGCGGCCTGCAGAGGGTGTGTGTGAGGTAGTGGTATATACTCCGGAGCATGACACCACACTTACCGACCAGAGCGTGAGCCACATTCGCCGCCTGATAGCTGTCTGGCGCGATCGTTACATAGAGCTTGGTAGCTTGCCTTACGTTAAGTACGTGTTCATTTTTGAGAATAAGGGAGAGGTAATAGGTGTGACCTTGCACCATCCGCATGGTCAGATCTATGCATACCCTTTCATCCCTCCCCTTATGCAAAGGGAATTAAGTGCTCTTAGCGAGCATCGGGCGAAGACGGGAAGATGCCTGGTGTGCGATGTCCTGCAACAGGAAACTAACTATGGCAAAAGGATACTCTTTGAGGAAGGCAACTTTGTAGCGTTTATCCCCTTCTATGCGCGCTGGCCATATGAGGTGCATATAATTCCCAGGAGGCATTTCGGATCCCTGGCTGAGATAACGAGCGAAGAATCCTGGGATCTAGCTTATGCCCTCAAGAGAGTACTTGTTGGATACGACAAGCTGTTCGGGTTCAGCATGCCGTTTATAATGGCCCTGCACCAGACACCTACTGACGACCAAGAGCATCCTTACTACCACTTCCAGTTACAGTTCTATCCTCCACATAGAACCTCTACCAAGCTCAAATATCTTGCGGGTAGTGAAACTGGAGCAGGGACTTTCATCAATGACTCCCTGCCAGAGGAGAAAGCTCCAGAACTCAGGGCAGTCATACCAGATAAGGAGAGCATTGAATGACCGAGGAGTATCGCTTCAAGCATATAGGAGCTCTGATACGAGCGTTCGAGATGCGTTATGGTGGAAAGCCTACGATAGCCTCCAGAGCACCGGGAAGGATAAACCTCATAGGCGAACACACCGATTACAACGATGGCTGGGTGCTACCGGCGGCCATCAACTACGAGATAAACGTGGTGTGCAGGCCTAGAAACGACTCTTTGGTGAGACTGGTGGCCCTGGATATGGGCAAGGAATCCGACTTCTATCTGGAGAACCATAATCGCACTGACTTCCTGTGGCTAAGGTATCCACAAGGAGTAGCGGTAGAACTGCAGAATAGAGGTTATAAGCTCAGAGGTATGGAAGCAGTGTACATGGGCGACATACCTGTAGGGTCTGGACTGAGCTCTTCAGCAGCCGTGGAAGTCGCCTTCGTTCATGCCTTCTGTAGGGCAGCAGATATAGAACTAAGTGGTGAAGAGGTGGCCCTCATAGCGCAACGAGCGGAGAATGACTTCGTAGGTGTGCCTTGCGGAGTCATGGATCAGTTCGTTTCCTCGCTAGGCCGTCAGGACCACGCCCTGCTGCTGGATAGCAGGTCGCTGGAGTATCAGCACATACCCATAAATCTGCCGAACGTATCCCTGGTAATACTTGACACGGGCGTAAGCAGAGAATTGGCAGGGTCCGAGTACAAGAAGCGAAGGCAGGATTGCGAGGAAGCTGTAACCAGGCTGAGCACCAGGATATCAGGGATAAAAGCCCTAAGGGATGTGACGCTAGAGCAACTTGAAGAAAATTTGGATCTGCTTACCAGCACCCAGCGTAAGAGGGCGAGGCATGTGATAGAGGAAAACATGCGCACGCTCGAGGCGGCGGAGGCACTACGTAACGGGGATGCAGCTGCTATTGGACGCCTAATGAAGGAGTCTCACATAAGCCTCAGAGACCTGTATGAGGTGAGTTCCTTTGAGCTGGACACAATCGTCGAGATAGCCTGGGATACAGATGGGGTCATTGGGGCTAGAATGACAGGTGCAGGATTCGGCGGAGTAGCTCTGGCGCTAGTACATCAGGATGCTGTACCAACGCTCTATGAGAGAGTGATGCAAGAATATCATGCCAGGACAGGGAAAGAACCTAAAGTGTTTGTATGCAGGGCCGTGGACGGGGCAGAGTCTGCTCTCATGGAGGAAGTCCAGGTTCACTCCATATGGAACGTGTAGCGTAGGGCTGATCTAGCTGCCCAGTACCCACACATGCCATGCACTCCAGGGCCTGGAGGGGTAGAGGAGGAGCAGATATACATCCCACTCACAGGGATCTTGTAAGGCACATGACTTAGAACTGGCCTTGCCAAAACCTGCCATAGATCCAATACCCCTCCAGTTAGATCCCCAGCTACGAGGTTTGAGTCGAGATACTCCAGGTCTGTGGGGGCAAGTACTGATCTGGCCAATATCGTATCTCTGAAGCCAGGTGCGAGTTCCTCAATCGCGCTCTCTATTCTGTTTGCCAGATACTCCACCTCTTTGTTGGTGATCGATACGGGTACATGGCAATAAGCCCAGGCAGTATGGTAACCGCCAGGGCATCTGCCTGGATCAAAGACACTGGGCTGGTTGAGTATCACAAAAGGCCTCGAGGGTACATGCCCTTCCCAGACGCTTCTCTCAGTGTCAGCTATCTCTTCAAAAGTGCCTCCCAAGTGTACAGTCCCAGCAGACCTGCAAGCTTCGGATATCCAGGGTATAGGTGCGGACAGAGCCCAGTCCAACTTCAACACTCCAGGCCCATGCCGGTATCTCGCACATGCTCTTCTGTATCCAGATGGGAGTCTATCACCCAAGATGTCAACTACCTGCCTGGGAGCGAGGTCGAATAACACCGCTTTAGCGGGCGGGATATCACTTAGGCTGTGTACGGGAGCGGATAGCTGCACAACTCCCCCAAGATCCCTGAAATAGGCTGCCATAGCCTCTATTAGCCTGCCGGTCCCCCCTCGCGCCATAGGCCACCTGGTAATATGTGCTAGCGTGCATAAGAGCAGGATGGGAACGCTGGTAAGTGGTCTGGTAAGTGGCATAGCCCAATGAGCTGCTACACCTGCCAGTAAAGTCCTGGCATGGGAAGTAGAAAACAGCGCATCAGCGAGGACACTAAATGGAAGCAGAGCATGTACACCAAAACGTATATAAGATAGTGTCCGAGGAATCTTTATAGCGGGAGCCAGCAGGTCCCTCGCTAGTCCTGGCCACTCAGACACCAAAGGGCTTATCAATCGTGAGTATCTAGCTCCATCATCACCAAACTGTATAGCCGTCTCTTGAATTGATTCATGGAGCAACAAGACCTCTCTGGGTCCCAGAGGATGGGCTAGCGGCACGTCAGGGTACACCCACTCCACTCCCAGATCTCTCAGAGGCATCTCGAGGAAGAAAGGCGAGGTAAAGGCTAGAGGGAGGACCGCGGCGCCTAGGTCGTGCGTGAAACCAGGTAATGTGAGCTGTAGAGATGCCGCAGCTCCTCCTAGGTGGTCACTGGCTTCGAGCAGCAGTACTCGTAAACCCCTACGCGCTAGAGTTATGGCAGCAGCAAGTCCATTAGGCCCGCTGCCAACCACTACAGCATCCAGTATCGTCGTCCCCTCTACGAAGTCTCATGAGCAAAGTTTTTCGTGTCCTGTATCTCAACCGTGCATTGTCCCTCTTGCTTGCTGGCAGATTCTGTCAGGCCCAGGCCATATAGCTTAGCCAAACTCTGTACGTCGTTGACAAGGGACTCACGAAGAGACTTGGGCTCAAGCACCTCTGCCTCGGCTCCCCAAGAGCGTATCCAGGCACTTATCTCCAGGATGCCTGAAACTCTGCCCGTCCATATGACTGAGCCATCTGGTTCCTCCTTGAGCTCCTGCGTGGGGTGCCAAATAGCTTCCTTCACAGCCGAAGCCACCCTGGGGCTAAACCTGACCTTTACTTCGACAGGCTCATCTGACCAGATGGTCCAGCTGTTCTTGAGGAATTCAAGGGCATCGAAATCTCCCGGGATCTCGTATTTTTCATCAGTAAGCTCTATATCCTTTATGCGCTGTACCTTGAAGGTGCGTATTTCGTCGATCTCCACATCTCTGGCTATGACATACAACGCATGGCTTATACCCGAGGGCTGCATGAAATAGGGCTCTATTAGCCTCTCCTTGGGCGTTGATCTTCTGGAGGACAGGTACTGAATCCTTACCCTTCTGCCCTCGGCCCAAGCACTTGTGAGAGTCCTAACGGTCCTGTTGTACTCTCTGTCTAATGGCTTATTCTTGATCTCCCTAAGAGTCTCCGGGAAGAACCGAGATATAGGCTCGGGCATCACACTTCCTATCTTGCTCCAGGCCTCCTCGAGGTCGGGATTCTGCTTGTCCATGTAGCGAAGTGCCAGACGGTAGGAGAGGAACAGCCCCATGGCCTCGTGCAGAGAGAACCTGACTGGCGGCAGGTAAGAAGTCCGAACGACCTTCCACCTGCCGTTTTCTCTGGTCAAAGGGACCTCAAAGATCTGTTCCAAATCTTTGATATCACGATATATAGTTCTGATAGATACATCACAGAGCTCAGCCAGGCGCTGGATAGTAAGACCCTGCGGGTTCTGGTAAAGTATTCTCTCGATCCTCTGTAGTCTTCCAAGCTTCACGAGTCTCGACATCATCCCTTCTCCAAGAAGAAAACTAAGACTAATTAGACCTCTGATTGACGATTGTTATACCTTAACAGATAAAAATCTTCTAGAGTGTAACACGCATTATAATTTCATAGCTTGTAAGTTGTGCACAAGATGGAGGTGGATCTTGGAGGAAGAAAGCAACCGAGCTACAAGCATAGACAGGCAGGAGTCAGAAGGCTTTGACCTTCCCCAGGAACCAGGGCCGGAGGTATCGCCTTCAGGCACCACCCCGTTGCAGCCCTCGGAGATAATCAGGTTGCCGACAAGACATAATCCCACGCTCCAGAAACTAGTAGGTATTGTGAACTCCGATGAGGACCTGCATGCTATCTGGAGGTGCCAGAACGTCAACGGGGTTGACAGGCTGGGCATGAGCGATCACGGCCCAGTACACGTGCAGATAGTTGCCAATCTGGCTCTTAGGTTACTCCGCCTCCTGATGGCCAAGAACATACAACCCTCAATAGTCAAAGACCACGGCATGTCCGAGCACGATGCAGAAGTCGTTGTGGTACTGGCAGCACTCCTCCATGACTGCGGTATGTCCATACACAGAGATGATCACGAGTTCATGAGCCTCTTCATAGCACTACCCAAACTCCAGGAGCTGCTCAGTAACCTCTACTCTGCAGCTGAACGCCGAGTCATCATCTCAGAAACCCTGCACGCCATCATCACTCACAGAAGCGATGGTAGACCCCTCACTCTGGAGGCAGGCATAGTGCGAGTGGCCGATGCGCTCGATATGGCCCAGGGCAGATCCAGAATACCCTTCGAAAGTGGGCACGTCAACATCCACTCCGTGTCCGCTGCCGCCATAGAGAAGGTGGAAATAAACCAAGGGCAGGAGAAAGCTATAAGGGTCACTATCTATATGAGCAACGCAGCAGGCATCTTCCAGATAGATGAGCTGCTACGTCAAAAGCTCAAGGGCTCAGGACTCGAGACACATGTGGAGGTGGTAGCTCAGGTGACAGGCGAGTCCGACAAGAGACTGGTGGAGACCTTCAAGTTCTGAGCTACTTGTACCCGGCCATCCTCAGCAAGCCCATAGCCTCGGATAGGTGCCTGTTGCCCTCCACCGTCATGATCTCCAAACAACCCCTCCCATGGAAACCTCCAGCCTCAAGTATGCTCCTGATCTCCTCCAGCGGCATGGCAGCCAGTGGCGCCACAGGTCCCCTTGATGTGCACAGATTTACTCTATGCTGCCACAAAGATTGACAGATGCATAGTGCTAGAGTAGCATAACATACAACTTTTAGGGTGGATGGATTAACACACCATTGTAAGACCGCGAGAGATGGATAAATCAATCCTACATCAGTTATACCCCTTCTCTGGAATGCCCCAGGATTTGTTGAGAACTCTAGTCAACATGACTTCTTACAGATTGTATGCACAGGGACAACTGATAATAGATCTGCAAGAAGGGAGAGATAGGACTCTTATCCTCGTCAGCGGCCTCGCTCGAGTCTATCGGATTTCCACCCAAGGCAAAGAACTCACCCTAGCCAAATTCGTAACTGGTGACATCCTCGGGCTTGCCCCTAACGACCCCATACTACAACCAAGCAACCTCCTGGAAGCGATAGCGGACGGGACGGGAATATGTCGTGTACCGCGTGAGCACTTTCAACAAATCATTATCTCCGATCCTGAGATTGCCAGCTATTGCTTTTGTCAGCTCAGCGAGCGCCTGGGGAAGGCATATGACCTCATAGAGGAGGTCGTGTTCATGGACGTATGCACCCGCCTGGCGCGCACACTTTCCAGACTGGCCAAAGCCAATGAGCAACGATTAGTTACTGCCACCCATCAGGAGCTAGCTGGTATGATAGGCACAAGCCAAGAGGAGGTCACCAGGAAGCTGCGCCATCTACGAGAACTGGGCTTGATAAACTATCAACCTCATCATCGTGGGATAGTCGTTCCCAACCCCGACCGCCTCCTGTCCGAACTGAACGATCTTACCTAGCTTGATATGCGCTAGCTCATATCACTATTAATGTCACCTGCTTACACTGAAAATAAGACCAGGTAAACTCTTGTCCCTCGAGGAGGGTGTGGAGCTGTGAAAGGCCAACAGAGCAGGCCATTTAGCCCATGGGGGCACCCACTAGTTGAGGAATCACTATTTTGTGTGCTAACTCGAGTCCATGGCTTAGGGCGGGCCCTGGCAGTAGCGTGGGTCCCGCTACTATTCGATCACAGAGTCACCCTTTTGGAGAACCTCCAGGGACTGCGAGCGTATCGTCCCTGCTTGCATCGCTGGCATGGCTATGGACTGCTCGTGCTGGCGCTCGGGCTTACTATCAGGTGTATGCTGCTCCATTAGTGGTAAGTGGAACTGAGATAAGGATAAACAGAAGTTATCAGGAGGTAAGCCTATGTCAACGGAGAAAGTAGTAGAGAAGCTCAGCAAGCAGGTAGATCGGCGACGCTTTCTCGGTATCGCTAGCAAAGCGGCACTTGGCTTCTTGTTGCTCCTCTCGAGCCGTCGCATCCAGACAGCTGAGGCCTACCACACCAACTGCACCAACTATAATACAGTCAGGACAAAATACTGCTGCCATCTCGGGTACCGAGACGACTGCACGTCTACCGAATCAAGCAACTGCTTCACTTACGGCACCTCGCACCCCAGTTGGTGGCTGTGGACCTGCTGTTACGGCACAGCACTTGTCGAGTGCCGCGAGTGCTGCAAGTATAGTTGCTCCAAGGCCGTATTGACACCAAGCTGTGGATCTTGTGGGGGCACAGCTAATGTTAACTGCTAGCAGGACGGATAGTACTTGTATTGGGAGTCTGCACACTCTAAGCAGCAGTTAGGTAGGGGGAATAACGCCGTGGCGAAGTTTGCACTGCTGGGGTCATTGCTGCTCGTAGGGTTGTTGCTGTCCGCGTGTGTCTTTGGTCGTGCCCCCAATGGTTCGGGCGACGTGATCGGCAACAAGAGTGTGAGGTCTTCAGGAACTGCGGGGAGTCCAACTCCGAGCGCTAGAGCCATCGGGCAGCCCCCTCTGACTACCAACACACCGACGCAGCAGGTATCGCCATATGCAGCACCCACCAGCATGACAACTGAGGCCATCCTCAGGAAGCGGCCGATCGTCCTTGTCGGCCACAATGGTCCTGTGACGGTGCTGGCCTGGTCACCAGATGCCAAGATCCTCGCCTCGAGCTCGGGAGTTGTCACCAGGAACGAGACCTTTGACCCTACCGTGCGCCTATGGAGCGCCAAGGGAAAGCTGCTAACTACGCTCAGAGGTCATACAGCCCCGGTTACCAGCCTTGAGTGGTCGCCAGATGGCCAACTGCTGGCTTCCGGATCTAGGGATGGAACCGTCCGGCTGTGGGACGCGCATGGTAAGCAGATCAAGTCACTTCGGTTGGATGAAGAGCAGGTATACAGCCTGGCATGGTCGCCAGATGGACAGATACTGGCAGTGGGATCGATTCAGCAGGAACAAGCTGGCTCCACAGGGCTCATCCAGTTCAAGGGAGTCGTGCGGCTGTTCGGAGTGGATGGCAGGCTGCTCAAGATGCTAATCACGGATGGCGGTGGGGGCAAGTGGTTACACGTCGAATGGTCATCAGACGGCAGTACCCTTGCGGCTGGTGCCTGGGGATTCAGGCTGTGGCAGCGAGACGGTAAGCTCGTTGGGACGATTGGGAGATTGGGAGCTCCTGCCACGGTTATGATCTGGTCACCGGATGGTAGCATGCTTGCCACTGGCAACGAGGACGGCCTGGTGTCACTCTACGACCACAGAGGGAGAGTGGCTGCCCAACTGCCAGGCAACGGCCCGATAGTAAGCCTAGCGTTCTCCCCAGATGGTGGTAAGCTCGCCCTGATGTCCGGCAACTACGTGAGGATGTTTGATTTGCGCGATCCGCACGCCGAGCCCAGAACACTATATCGATACCTAGGCCCCCTTGCAGAGTGGTCGGCATCCAATATAGTCTGGTCTCCAGATGGAGTATGGTTGGCTGGGAGGACACCAGATAGCGTCCTCAGGGTGTGGCGCGCCAATGGTAGACGAGTGGTCACACTGCCTGGGTGCAACAACGAGGCCTCGGTACTTGCCTGGTCACCGGATGGTAAAGTGATCGCCGCAGGAGGCTCCCATGGAGATACGATATGCCTCTGGATATGGCCAACCATGTCCATCGCTGGCCCTTTGTGGGCCAGCGGGAGCCAGAACCAAATGGGTGGGCATCGATAGATGCATCGGCTAGAGTAGCATAACATACAACTTTTAGGGTGCATCCAAGTTCTAGAAGTCGGCCAAAGGGGAATATAAGATCATGAGAACGTGGATTCATATCGTATTTGCTATATCACTATTGGCTCTGATGTTTCCACAAGCAGTGAGAGCAGCGGTCCCAGCAGCTACTAGTTCTGTTGTTGGGAGATTTGTCCAGCAAACCGACAGCGTGTTCGGTTACCAGATGTTCGTGCCAGCAACTTGGGAGGAAGTGAACCTGGGAGACGCGCGTGGGTACATTCCCACAAATACAGGCGAGACCGACAATCAGATTCTGCTTACTGTAACCAATGCTCACACCTTAGCGGGAAATGGCAGCAGCAACATGACCGTCGTTGGGCTGGAGCTACTTAGGCAAAAAACCTCTTTGAGTGCCTGGACGCAGTTCCAGGAGCAGTTTTGGGAGGCACAGAATATCCCGTATGAACGGGTTCCAGGGCCACCTGCGGCCGCGATATATTCACTCAGCCAATGGGATCAGATTCAGCTTGTGGCATATACGGTATATCAAGGCAAGTTGCTAGTGGCTTCTCTTTATGGTTCTGGTATTTATGGCTCCAAAGAGCAGCTCGTGAGTGAGGGGCTGTTCACAGACTTCGCACTCATGGTTGGGAGCCTTGAGGCGGTGGAGGCCACGGCTTCTAAGGCTATAGCTGCTGATGAACTAGTTTCCATTACATCAGTTGATCGCACAACTGGCACCAAGTATGTCGGCAACTACCACTGCCATGGCAGCATTTGTGGCTACGATGAGTCCTACAAGATGATCACGCGATGGGATCCTACCAGGGATATGATCGAGCGGCTGTACGAGGAGCACTGGTACCGCCATAGCGACCTGCGATACTCATGGCTGTACAACACGTACGTAACCAACGACACCTACCCCTGTGAAGCCGGGACGACACTTCTGTTCAGGGCCATAGGCAAGCACACCTCTGCTAGCCAGTACAAGGTCAGTGACGATTGGTACCCCTACCGTATAGATACCAGACTGCGGACCAATACCTATCACGTGATGAACTTCGGAGACAACGCCATTCGGTGGTGCGCTGTCTACCAGCCATTCTACTAGCATTATAATCTGGATAGATAACTGTGTACCATGATTGGTAGTGATTGGAAATGTCTGATAGGATGAGAAGAGCTGCAACCGTGGTTGGGATCGTGGGAGCGATCGCCCTGTGGGCGGGCTTCCTTGTGGTGTGCAACAGGCTGGGGCCGGCAGGAGTGGAACCTACGAGCTACTACGAGGGGGATGTGTACGCGGTGAGCACTTCACAGGCAGGTCCACTGCGGCTGCTGCTGTGGCGCGTGAGCTACCAGCCCCAGCAACCACTAGGCAGAGCGATAGCGCTGACCTACACTGTAGTGTACCTGTGCCTAACAAACACTGGCAGCTCCCCCGTCATCCTGTATGAGACGCGTGAGGGGTCCAAAGGAGAGCCTCCACCTCCGCCTCCCTATTACCTACTGGACGACCAGGGGCATCGCTACCCGGCAGTGGGGGCTGGCTGGTCCTGGAGGACAGGAGAGCCCGAGGAGAGGTTCATTGGCAAAGCCTTGCCTGGCAGGACGGTCGATTTCACATTAGACTTCAATCCCATACCGACACATGTCAGGCATCTAGTGCTAGTGATGGAGGACGTGAGAACCCAAACAGGGCAGAGCTATGACCTGCGGGTAGAGGTGCCGCTGCCGGGGGAGCATGAGGGGCAGGAAGGGAGCACCCTGGTGGGGTGCCCTGGTTTCTAAGAGGAGTGACAGCGATGAGTCGCAAGATTATCTCATGGTTGGTCGTACCGCTACTGGTGATCCTGCTGGCAGGAGGCATCCTCGTAGCGGCAGCTCTCCGATCATCCCAAGTACCCACAAGGCCAGGAGGAGGTCCCACGAGCGCTCATAGCCCCCTCATCGGGCTATTGATTCCCAAGACGGACCGCAAGTTCGGCTATGGTATGCTCGTGCCAGCCAGATGGCAAGCAGTGGACCTGGGTGACAGACGGGCCTATGTGCCTCCCGACTCCCAGCACAAGTCGGATCGTCTCGTGCTCACTGCCACTAACTACAGAGTGTTGGCAGATAGGAACAAGAACCTACGGGTCATGCAGCTTGAGCTGTTTAGGCAACATCCCGATCCTGTTGGCTGGACCAAGGCCATCGAGATGTCTTGGCGGGATACCGGTATGAGGTTCCAGAAGGAGAGCGGCCTTGCCAACGGAGTAATTTACTCTGTGAGGCCAGCAGAGGATCAAATGCAGCTTGTGGCCTTCTTGGTGGATGCTGGGCAGCCAATGAATCTGACGATGGAGGGATATGGCACCTACAGTTCTAGAGAAACGCTCGTGAGGGAGGGATTACTTGAGGACTTCCAGACGATGGCCCAAAGCCTACACGCCGTCGATACCAAATAGGTAAGAGCCGAAGAATTCTCCCACGCCGAGCCAAGCGGCCGGCCCTCCTTTCGTGATCTCCGAAGCCTTCAGGAGAGTCAATCTGTCTGGCACCACCCCGTTGCAGCCCTCGGAGATAATCAGGTTGCCGACAAGACATAATCCCACGCTCCAGAAACTAGTAGGTATTGTGAACTCCGATGAGGACCTGCATGCTATCTGGAGGTGCCAGAACGTCAACGGGGTTGACAGGCTGGGCATGAGCGATCACGGCCCAGTACACGTGCAGATAGTTGCCAATCTGGCTCTTAGGTTACTCCGCCTCCTGATGGCCAAGAACATACAACCCTCAATAGTCAAAGACCACGGCATGTCCGAGCACGATGCAGAAGTCGTTGTGGTACTGGCAGCACTCCTCCATGACTGCGGTATGTCCATACACAGAGATGATCACGAGTTCATGAGCCTCTTCATAGCACTACCCAAACTCCAGGAGCTGCTCAGTAACCTCTACTCTGCAGCTGAACGCCGAGTCATCATCTCAGAAACCCTGCACGCCATCATCACTCACAGAAGCGATGGTAGACCCCTCACTCTGGAGGCAGGCATAGTGCGAGTGGCCGATGCGCTCGATATGGCCCAGGGCAGATCCAGAATACCCTTCGAAAGTGGGCACGTCAACATCCACTCCGTGTCCGCTGCCGCCATAGAGAAGGTGGAAATAAACCAAGGGCAGGAGAAAGCTATAAGGGTCACTATCTATATGAGCAACGCAGCAGGCATCTTCCAGATAGATGAGCTGCTACGTCAAAAGCTCAAGGGCTCAGGACTCGAGACACATGTGGAGGTGGTAGCTCAGGTGACAGGCGAGTCCGACAAGAGACTGGTGGAGACCTTCAAGTTCTGAGCTACTTGTACCCGGCCATCCTCAGCAAGCCCATAGCCTCGGATAGGTGCCTGTTGCCCTCCACCGTCATGATCTCCAAACAACCCCTCCCATGGAAACCTCCAGCCTCAAGTATGCTCTTGATCTCCTCCAGCGGCATGGCAGCCAGTGGCGCCACAGGTCCCCCTTTGATATGTAGATGCGCTGTGTAGGGAGCGCATATTTTGGCCTGTTCCTTTGGGTTCTCGCCCACGTATAGGCAGTTGCCCATGTCAAAGTAGATGCCAACCGCTGGATGATTGAGTCCCTTCACTAGCTCAGCTAGAGCCCAGGGCTTGTACCAGTTGACGTGCTCTAGGGCCAAGGTTACTCCCAGGTCCAAAGCCTTGTCCGCCAGCGGTAAAATATGCTGCCTGTAGATACTTAGGTACTCGCTCACTTTCAGGCTCTCTTCCTGTGTGGCCAGCAGTATAGCATCAGCACCTATGTCATGAGTGAAGGTTATAAGCTTGTCCACATGCGATACTATCTCTGCTCTTTCCTCATCGTTGAGGGATGCGAAATGCCCAAAATGTCCCATGCTGGTGGAGAGTATAGGTAAGCCGGTACTTTCCACGATGTTCTTGTAGTAGTCGGCGGAATGAGCATCCAGCCCTGCTATCTCCGAACGAGTGAGCGCCAGCTCAACGAAGTCGTATCCCAGGGCCTTTAGTATCCTCATGCGATCTTCCAGAGTATCACCTAGTACGCAATCCTGACGAGCTCCTATAAGCACCTTCTTTCTCCTCTCGAAAATTTTACCAGGCAGCCTGCGGGGCCTCCGCCCGCAACAATTCGTTGACATCTACAGGCATGCCAGATCTTGCAGACCTATCATTGGCTATGGTTACAGCCAGTGTGCGCACTGCGCTGAGGTAATCAGATCTAAGGATCGCTGGATTGGAGGTCTTCACCGCCTCTATAAAGGCTTTGTCCTCCTCCAGCATTGGGTCATGTTCCAGACCAAACTCCTCGACATCATCTCCACGTCGGACCTTGAGTGAGATATCCATCGAAAGGATGTAGTCCTTGCAGAAGATGTGAACTCCCCTTAGATCTGGCAAGCCAGAAGGGCCGGTAAGGAAGTTGATAGCGAAGCTGCATACGGCTCCATTGTCGAACGTGAAGGTCGAAGAGTTAACGTCAAATATATCGTACTCCGGATTGTCCAGGTTGTTTATTCGTGTGGCAGCGGCTGCATAGACCTTACGTATCTCCCCCACCAGGAACCTGAGAAGATCCACCTGATGAGTGGCCATCTCTATCATCATGCCACCAGATCTATCCTGTCGGTGATACCAGCTGGTACCAGGGGTCCTGGTAAAGCGCAGGACTATGGTCTGTCCGATAACGGTATTCCTCAAGAGCTCAATGGCCTTATCTATAAAGCCCATGTACCTCAATTGATAGCCCGCGGTAGCTATGACACCCTGCTCGTTTATCCTGCGCAATATGTCGTTGGCGACTCGCAGATCCAACGCAACGGGCTTCTCTACTAGCATGTGCAGGTTCGCATCCAACGCAGCATGTTCTGGATCGCCATGTGCAAACGGGGGCAGGCAGATGTAGACCGCATCCAGCCGCTCATTTCTTATCATTTGTCTGTAGTCAGTGTACG